>JASHUH010000308.1 GCA_030040115.1 Acidobacteriaceae bacterium
GGTCAGAACATCCTCGGACGCACCGGTCGTGGTGGAGTCTCCGGTGTAGATCGTGAACGAATTGTCGAAAACCTGCTGTTGGTTATAGGTGGTTGTCGAGCCGATGTTGCTGATTTCGGCCAGGATCGACTGATACTCTTGGTTGGCGGCAGCGTCTTGCGTGGAGTTGAGCGTGCCGTTCGAAACTTCGGTGGCCAGAGTAACGGCACGGTTGAGCAGGCTTGTCACCTGCGAAAGCGCGCCGTCGGCTACCTGCAGAAGGCCCACGCCTTCCGTCGCATTGGTTTCTGACTGACTTAGCGCCGTCTGGTTGGCTTCGAGGCCGTTGACCAGCGACAGGCCGGCCGCATCGTCCGCGCCGGAGTTGATCTGCGATCCGGTCGACAACTGCTGCAGCACGGTGTTCAGTTGGTTGTTTGTGTTGTTGAGCGCATTCTCCGCATACACCGCGGAGAGGTTATTCAAGACACCCAGGGACATGGGGTTCTCCTTGTTGGATGCGGTGATTTGCGGCCCAATTCCGGGAGCGCCCCACCTTTTATCCAGCGTGGTTGCTGCTTTCGGCTCGGAGCCGTCGCATCTGGCTGCTTCTTCGGCGCACGCCCTAGGGACTTTATGCGCCCACCTTTTGTGTCCCGCTGGGGGACACTTCCGCCGGCAAATTTTAATTTTTTAACCTTTTGCGCCCCTTGCCGATAACCTCTGCGAAGGAGCTGTGGCGATGATCGAATTAACGCGCCTCAATGGCCGTCCGATGGTGCTCAACAGTGATCTCATCAAGACCGCCGAAGCCTCGCCCGACACCATGCTCACGCTTATCACCGGAGAAAAGCTGATCGTGCGCGAAGAAATCGCCGAGGTGGTCGATCGGGTGCTCGCCTACCGCGCCCGCCTGCTGGCCGGCGTGGCCAAGCGGCTGCATCATTTCGACGACCTCGCGCGTGTGACTGCGATGTCCAGTCTCGATCTCGCCGATCCGGCCGGAGGCGCGTCCAGGCCGAAGCCCGAAGGAGGCTCCAAAAGGCTGGCGGCCAGTTCTTAGCTCTCGGCTTGCGCCGGCGCCGGGCAACGACTTGGAAGGGCGCTTTTACCGGATCGGCATTTGTCGGCGGCTTCCGTTGCGAAATTTGGACGACAACGCCGCAGAGCTGAGAGCTGAGAGCTGAAAGCTGCTTTTCGAGGAGCGGCTCATGGATAAAGGAAGCATCGGCGGAGTTTTCCTGGCCGTTGCCGGCATCGTCGCGGGTTTGCTCATCGAAGGCGGCAACCTGGGCCAGATCCTGCAGCCCACTGCGGCCCTCATCGTCTTTGGCGGCACGCTGGGCGCCGTCCTGCTCCAGTTTCCGCTGAACACGGTCTTCGCCGCCTTCCGCAGCCTCGGCCACATCTTCGCCGCCCCGCAAAAGTACGACTCGCAAATTGTCCGGCTGCTGGTCTCTTTCGCCAACAAAGCGCGCCGGCACGGTATGGTGTCCCTCGACGCCGATCTCGAATCCATTCACGATCCTTTCCTCAAGCAGGCTCTCATGCTCGCCGTCGACGGCACAGAACCCGCCGACGTGCGCAACATCATGCGCGTCAATCTGGATTCGCTTACCGAAGAAGAAGAGCGCCTGCCCGCCGTCTTCGAGTCCGCCGGCGGCTTTTCACCCACCATCGGCATCCTGGGCGCCGTCCTCGGCCTCATTCAGGTGATGCAGCACCTCGACAATATCCAGGAAGTGGGCCGCGGCATCGCCGTCGCCTTTGTCGCCACCATCTACGGCGTCGGCATCGCCAATCTCTTCTTCCTGCCCTTCGCCGGCAAAATGCACCTCCGCATCCGCAACCGCCATCGCCGCCGCGAAATGATGCTGGACGGCGTCATCTCCATCCTCGAAGGCATCAACCCGCGCATGCTCGAAATCAAGCTCAACGGCTTTCTCGATGACGCCAATCGCGAAACTAAGGAGCGCGCCGCATGAACCAGCACGCGCGCAAAGGCCGCATCGGCCACGACCGCTGGCTGGTCTCCTACGCCGATTTCATCACCCTCATGTTCGGGTTCTTCGTGGTGCTGTACGCCTTCGCTAAAGCCGACCAGAAGAAACAGGTTCAGGTCTCCGCCGCCATCGACGTTGCTTTCCGCTCCCTCGGCTTTTTTCCTGCAACCGCAGCCCGTCTTTCTCGAGCAGCCGCGGGCGGCGCGGAACCGGCGGCCATGCCCATGAACATCGTCATGGGCGAAGACCTGCTCGCTCCCGCGCAGGTCAAAAGCGACCTCGAACGCATCCGCAGCGCCATGACCCAGACCCTCTCCAACGAAGTGGCGGCCCACACGGTCTCGATTCAAATGGGGCGCGACGGCCTCGTCGTCAGTCTGCGCGAGGCCGGGTTTTTCGACTCTGGCTCCGCCATTCCCAAGCCTGAAGCGCTCCCCACGTTGCGTCGCATCGCCGGATTGCTCGGCCGCACCGCCTACGACGTCCGCATCGAGGGCCACACCGACAACATTCCCATCCACAACAGCCAGTTCGGTTCCAATTGGGAGCTGTCCACGGCCCGCGCCACACATATCGCCCGCCTCTTCCTCGACCTCAAGGCCATTCCCCCGGAGCATCTCTCCGCCGCCGGTTATGCTGAGTTTCATCCCGTCGCCAGCAATGAGACCCCCGAGGGCCGCGCTGAAAATCGACGCGTCGACTTGGTCGTCGTGCCCCGCACCCAAATTAACTTCGCCGCGCCCAACGCGCCGCCTTCGCCCGGCAACTGGCGCAAAATTACCGACGACGAATAAGCGAGCCAGCAAGTCAGCAGGTCAGCGGGTCAGCGAACGGTCAGCTCGCGCACCCCCTGGAAGAGGCTTGACCAAACAGGCGGATGGGATCGTAGTTTGTCAAATGGGGAGCAGTGCGCACGATTTACCCGCCAAAGGTATTCTTGACGCTGCTGTGCGACGTTGGCCGACCCGCTGACTCGCTGACCTCACTCCACACCCAGCACTTTCACAATCACCCGCTTTCTTCGCTGCCCATCGAACTCGGCATAGAACACCCGCTGCCACGTGCCCAGGTCGAGCCTGCCATTTGTCACCGGAAGCGTGGTTTCATGGTGCAGCAGCAGCGACTTCAAATGCGCGTCGCCGTTGTCTTCGCCGGTGCGGTGGTGCCGGTAATCGGGCCGCGCCGGAGCCAGCTTCTCCAGCCACTCGCCGATGTCCTCAATCAATCCGTTCTCCAGGTCGTTCACGTAAATCGCCGCCGTAATGTGCATCGGCGAAACAAAGCACAATCCATCCTTCACCCCGCTGCGCTCGACAATCTGCTCCACTTCGTCGGTGATGTGCACCATCTCCCGCCGCTTGCGGGTTTCAAAAACCAGATACTCCGTATGACTCTTCATGTTGCTCTCCCGCTCCTGGCAATCCCAACTTCGCCGTTCCTCCGCTTATCCTAACCATAGCCGTGAAGTCCCGCCGTCCGCCCACTGCTCCGCAACGTCTCCGCCGCATGCACGAGCTTCTCGCAGCAGCTTTCGGGCCGCAGCATTGGTGGCCGGCGCAAACCCCGTTCGAGGTCATTCTCGGCGCCTATCTCACCCAAAACACCTCCTGGCGCGCCGTCGAGCGCTCACTGGCCAATCTCCGCGCCGCCGGAGCGCTCTCGCTCGATGGCCTGCGCACCCTTTCGCTCCACAAACTCCGCCGCCTCATCCAGCCCTCCGGCTTCTACACGCGCAAGGCCCCTGCCCTCAAAGCCTTCATCGCCATGCTCGACCGCGAATTTTCAGGCTCGCTCGAAAACCTCGTCGCCATGCCTCCGCCTCAGCTTCGCCGCCGGCTCCTCGCCCTGCCCGGCGTCGGCGCCGAAACCGCCGACGCCATCCTGCTTTACGCCTTTGCGATTCCCGTTCCTGTGGCCGACGAGTACCTGCGCCGCATCGCCGAGCGCCACCAACTCCTCGAAACATCCCCCGGCGCCGCCCGCAGCGGCTATGACCGCCTCATCGATCTCACCCGCCGCGCCTTCGAGCCTGACCCTGCGCCCCACCAGGTGCAACTTTTCAACGAATTCCACGCTCTCGTCGTCGCCGTCGGCAAAGCCCACTGCGGCCGCATCCCGCATTGCGAAGGCTGCCCCTTAGCCGCCGACCTGCGCCACGTAAGCCAGGGCGGCGATCGCGGCCACCGGCCTTTGAGATCTCACAACTGAGAACTCACAACTGAAATCTGAGAACTGGCGACTGACCACCGAGTCCCCCAACCGTGCAGGCGTAATCTGGTTGCATCATGAGCCCATCTCCGCAACCGCCTCAAGTCAATCTTGCCCAGACCCCCGATTACCGCGAATCCTACGCCAACAGTGTGCAAGTGCGGGTGAGCGTCTGGGATTTTCAACTCGTTTTCGGCTTGGCCAGCAGCGAAAGTCCCGACCAGGTCACGATCCGCAATCACCAAGCCATCTTTTTGAGTCCCCAACAAGCCAAAGCCCTCTGGAATATCCTGGGCCAGAACATCGCCCAATATGAGCAGGCTTTCGGCACGCTGAACCTCGAGCCCAAGAGCCAGAACTTCCCCCAGGGGCCGGTCAATTGAAATCAGGAGTGTGCGTGGCCCCAGGAGCGACTCCTTGCGCGTGAAGCGTTTTCTGAATCCCTGGCCCGATGCGCCGTTGCCGCTCTGGATGATCTTCCCCGTCATCTTTGTAGCGCTCTACGCCAGCCATTTCCCCCTCCTCCGCATTCCCTATTACTGGGATGAGGCCGGCTACTACATCCCCGCCGCCTGGGATTTCTTCCGCACCGGCTCGCTCATACCCATTACCACAGTCTCCAACGCCCATCCGCCGCTGCCCAGCATCTATCTCGCCCTGTGGTGGAAGCTCTCCGGCTTTTTGCCTGAAGTCACCCGCGAGGCCGTGCTCATAGTGACCGCGCTGGCGCTGCTTGCCGTGTGGCGCCTCTCCATGGCTCTCGTCGGCGTGATCTCGGTGGCTTTCTGGACGGTCCTGCTTACCGGCCTCTATCCCATCTGGTTTGCGCAAAGCTCACTTGCTCACGC
>JASHUH010000025.1 GCA_030040115.1 Acidobacteriaceae bacterium
ATTCACATGCTGCCCGATCTGTTGCATGGCGCCGAGCGCAAGGTATGGGGCGATGCCGGTTACCAGGGACAGAGCGAAGCCATCCATGCGGTTGCGCCCCAGGCGCAGGATATGACTTCGCGTCGCGTGAAGACCAAGGCAGGCGTAGATGAGGAACAGAAGCGCAAGAACCGGACCAAGGCCAAGATCCGCAGCAAAGTGGAATGGCCGTTTCGCATCCTCAAACGCGTCTTCGGGTTCGTGAAGGTGCGTTATCGCGGCTTGAGGAAGAACCACGAGTGGTTACTGGCCGCCTTTGCACTGATCAACCTCTATCAGCACCGCAAGCGATTGGCCGCAACGGCGGCGTAGTGTGTCCGCAGAGCCCCAAAGCGCACTCTGCGGACCAAAACAATAACCACAGGCCCGCAGAACGGCATCTGATAGCACTCCTCTAGCCCTCACTCTTTTGTCCACTGGAAATACTGCCGGTTGTGCAGAGCTTCCCTAGAGCGTCGAAGGCGGCGGAGACACACGATAAATCCAAGCGAGGCCAGCGCCGCAGGGTAGGCTGACCCTGAACCCTCCCTACGCCGTCTTTGGCCGGAGTCGCTGGCGGAGGCTGGCGCAGGGAGGTAATCATTTCCATGTCCGATTTGGACGCTATTCAGATATGGTTTTGATTTGCCGCTGCCCCGCCGGGGCGTTCTTAGCGGCAAATCCACGCGCACGAGCCGCCGCTGGCGGCTGTTCTCAGTGCGCTTTGTGTGGCCTTCCTCAACCGAGCCGCTGAGGTTCGCTTCGCACTAATGCGTAGCGACCAACACGGAAACGCGCGGCACACGGATTTGATTCTCACGCTTGCGCGTTTGGGCAATGTCATAAGACGACTGCATCCGCATCAGCGTGTCCATCTTTACTCCAAAGGCTTTCTCGATACGGAGCGCCATGTCCCCGGAGAGGTCAGCCTTGCCATTGAGCAGGCTGGACAACGTAGGCCGCGAGACGCGCAACGCTTGTGCCGCCGCCGTGACCGTCAGCCCTGCGGCCTCGATAATCTCCGTCCGAATAAAATCCCCAGGATGGGGCGGATTCTTCATGGGCATGGTGTTTTTCTCCTTCGGCCTAGTGGTAGTCCTCTAGGTTCACGTCGTAAATCTCGCGTTCGGTTGTGTCGATACGAAAGGTCAGCCGCCGATTGGCCGTAACGCTCAGGCTCCATGCGCCTTTGCGGTCACCTGTCAGGGTGTGCGCCTTCCATGAGGGCAGCATCCGCAACTCTTCCGGGTCTTCCATATCGTCCAGAAAGGCGAGCATCTTACGGAGCTTGTCTACCGTATCGGGCGGCACGCCTTTGGTGGCATCGTCCGCGTAGAGCTTCTTCAAGCCTTTATGGATGAAGTTGCGTATCCTCACCTAAATTACTGTAGCCCGTAGCCTAACACTTGTCAAACCAGCGAGAGAGACATTTCCATACTTTTCGGGAAGGATTGCTGCGCCCTTCCCGCGCTACAACCGCCCATAATGCCGGGTGTTTTCCGCTTCCCATCCATGCGGGGCCGTTCCTTCCCCGCAACGCCCCTCTCTAAAACCATGCGGAAATAGACCGAAATTTCTTCTTTTATCAAGTGCCCCCGCTTCATGCGGCTTTATGGCAGAGCCGGTCGGAACCCGTCAAGGGTGTTCGCTGACGCTCCATAAACGGGCACAGTACGCCCGCCCTTGACCGAACCCGCCTCGTCATCCGCCCGCCGCGCAAGACATGAAGCGGGGGCACTCAACAAAAGAAATTTGATTGAGAGCCAAAGGCGAAATGCCCTCCTTCAGATTCCGCCCCACGCGGGCAGCACAGGAGAGCGAAACGTCATGGCCCACCGCAACTTTCGCAATGCAGCCAGCAGGCCGAGCATCTACCAGACCCTTACCGACCGCATTATTTCCAACCTTAGAGTGGGCGTGATTCCGTGGGAAAAGCCGTGGAAGACGCCGCGCTACGCAGGCGGCCCATTCCCGCGCAACTTCTACACCGGCAAACCCTACCGTGGCATCAATGTTCTTTTGCTCTGGTCGAGCGAATATAACTCCCCATTTTGGCTCACGTTCAAGCAGGCGCAGGCATTGAAAGGCACGGTTCGCAAGGGTGAGCATGGAACGCAGATTATCTTTTACAAGCAGCTTCCCGAATATGCAAAGAGAGACGACGAAGCAATGGGCGAAGATGAGCGCGTGCCCTTTGTTCTCTGCCATTACACGGTTTTCAACGTGGAGCAGTGCGACGGCCTCACGCCTCCAGAAATCTCGCAGCCTGCCATCGCGCCGGAGATTGATGAATACGAAGTTTGCGAAAGCATTGTAACCGGATGGGAGAACCGCCCCGCGCTTCATCTCAACAGTCCCACCGAGTACCGCGCTTATTACCGGCCCTCTACCGATTCCGTCCACATGCCCGCCCGCTCCCGGTTCGTGGATGCGCCGCACTATTACAGCACTTTATTCCATGAGCTGATTCACAGCACCGGGCACGAAAGCCGCCTCAACCGGACATTTGGCGACCGTTTCGGAGATGAGCTTTACAGCAAGGAGGAATTAGTTGCAGAGATGGGAGCCGCTTTTCTTTGCGCTATCGCTGGTATCGCAAACGAGTACACCGACCGCAACACCACCGCATACATTCAGAACTGGATTGAAAAGCTGGAAGAGGATAACCGCCTCATCGTTCATGCCGCTGCCAACGCGCAGAGAGCCGTAGACCTGATTCTCGGCAGTACCTTTGAGGAAGAGAACGAGACAACTGAAAACGCCGGGGATGCCGCTGTCAGCGGCATCCCCGCAGCCGTTGCAATGAATATCGCTCCAGCGGTCTACGGCCATGCTCATCTCTGAGCAGTGGCTGGATGCTTTTATCCGGCTCTCAGGTATTCCGAGG
>JASHUH010000309.1 GCA_030040115.1 Acidobacteriaceae bacterium
GAATGGCGGGACCTTCGACCAGCGGCTTGGTTACCTCGCTTTCCTGTTTTACATAGGCGATTTTGCCGGCGTCGATTTCTTCCTGGGCGATGCGGCAGGCCTTGTTGGAACGCGTGGGGATAAGGGCATGGGAACCATTTTGCAATTGGCGGGCGCGCCGAGCGGCGACCAACACCTTGCGATAGTTTGAGTCGAAACTGGTCTCAATCGTCATGGGGATCATCTCCAAAGGGAAGCTGTTGCTGGCCGGAGGTCCCGAGCACGCCAAAGGCCTCCAGCACCGGTTTAAGCCGCTCCTGCGAATTGGATTGCAGGCAGGCCGCGGCGACCTCCAATACCCGTCGCGAGCGGTAAGCGATGGGCTCGCTATTGCGATACCAGCGCTCGGCCAAAACAATGGCTTCCAACTGCGCAACCGCCCGGTCAAGGATGTCATTGACCAAAATATAGCCGTATTCGCGATAATTCTCAATCTCCTTGCTAGCCTCGCGCAAGCGCCGGTAAACCTCTTCTTCATTCACCACGCCTTCGGCGCGGCTGCGATTACGGAGTCGAGTGCGTAAAACCTTGGGATTGGGCGGCAAGACGAAGATGCCGACTGCCTCGGGCATTTTGGCGCGCACCTGAGCGGCGCCCTGCACGTCGATGTCGAGAAGCAGATCATGGCCGGCGGCGAGCGCCTCGTCGAGCGAGTGGCGGGCAGTGCCATAGAGGTTGCCGAAGACCTCCGCGTGCTCCAGGAAGAGGCCGGCCGCGGCCATACGCTCAAATTCCTCGCGGGTAGTGAAGCAGTATTCGCGTCCGTGCTCCTCGGAGCCGCGCGGCGCGCGAGTGGTCCAGGAAATGGCGAAGTCCACGCCGCTGACCTGTTTGCGCAACTCGTTGACCAGGGTGCTTTTGCCCGAACCCGAAGGCGCCGAAATGATAAAAAGGATTCCTGCCAAGCTTCTCCCTTTCCGCAACTATCGGGATCCAGTGGTCAGAGAACATAGACCGGGGGAGAAGAGCTACAAATCGGGACCATGGAGTCGGGGCCTGCCTTCATCTTCTTTAATCTCCGATTCGTTTCATTCTTGCTTCACTCCAGGTTCTGAACCTGTTCACGGGCTTTTTCAATCTCGGTCTTCATAGCCAGGCCAAGTTCGGTTACGCGGGATCCTTTGCCGCCAATGCCGCCGGTTTTGGAGAGCAGGGTGTTGGCTTCACGGTTCATCTCCTGGAGAAGAAAGTCGAGTTTCTTGCCCACTTCGCCACCGGTGTCGAGCAGATCGCGAAAGTGACCGATGTGCGTGGCCATGCGCGTCAATTCTTCCGAAATGTCGCTGCGGTCAACGAGCACGGCAACTTCTTCAAGCAGGCGCTGGCGGTTGAACTCCGGACCGGCAGCCGCAAGCAGGCGCTGTGTCAGCCGCTCCTGATAACGCTGTTCGACTTCGGGCACAAGTTCAGCCACGCCGGAGCTGGCCTCGGCCAATCGCGTGAGAATGTCCAGAAGGATGGTCTCGAGAGCTTCTCCCTCGCGGGCGCGCATGGTCTTCAATTGCTGGAGCAAAGGCGCGACCTGCTGGAGAACGCTGGCGGTAATGCCGGCCTGGTCTTCTTCGCCGCGATGCTCTGTTTGCAGCGCGCCGGGCAAGCGGAGGATGGCGTTGAGATCCGGTTCGCCGGTGAGGCGGTTCTCTTCGCGCGCGGCAACAAATGCGGCCAGATAGGCGCCCACCAGCTCGCGATTATATCCAGCCCGCGCCTGCATGCCACGATCGATGGAAAGGGCGACTTCGATGTGCCCGCGCACCAGATTCTCTTTGAGCATCTTGCGCAACTGCATTTCCAGTTCGTCGAGACCGGGAGGAAGACGGAATTGCAAATCGAGAAAGCGGTGGTTCACGCTCTTGAGGGTGAGCGTGTAGCCGAGCTGATCGTGAACCCGCGCCTGGATGCGAGCAAATCCGGTCATCGAAGAAATGGGCATTCGTGCTACTCCTCGGCTCCGACGGGCAGGGCCGGATCGCAAGCGGGCGTTTCCGCGACCGCGAGGAGATCGGCGGCCCGCGCCTCCGGCACGTCAATGAACTGCAAGTGATAAAGCTTTTGATAGGTAGGGGAGGCGACGAGGAGCGCTTCGTGCGAACCGATCGCGGTGATGCGTCCGTCTTCCAGCACGGCGATGCGGTTGGCGCGGCGAATGGTGGACAGGCGGTGGGCGATAACGATCACCGTGCGCCCCTGCATGAGGTTAGCAAGCGCGGCCTGAACCAGCGACTCGCTTTCGGCATCGAGCGCCGAAGTGGCTTCGTCGAGGATGAGCAGAGGCGCATCCTTCATCAGGGCGCGAGCAATGGCGAGCCGCTGCCGCTCGCCACCGGAGAGCCGGAAACCCTTTTCGCCGATCACCGTATCATAGCCCTGCGGCATGCGGAGAATGAAGTCGTGAGCCAAGGCATTGCGGGCTGCTTGCTCCACCTGCGCGCGGCTGGTTTCCGGTTGACCGTAGCCAATGTTGTTGCGCACCGTGTCGTTAAACAGGATGGTTTCTTGAGTGACCTGGGCAATTTGGAGCCGGAGGGAGGCGAGGGTAAGATCGCGAATGTCTTGGCCGTCGATGAGAATGCGTCCGGAAGTGACATCGAAAAACCGGGGGATGAGACTCACCAGCGTGGATTTGCCGGCGCCGCTGGGGCCAACCAGAGCCAGCAATTCACCGGAATGCATCTCCAGATCCACGTTGTGCAGAATTTGCTGCTCGCCCTCGGCATTAGCATAGAAAAAACCCACGCTCTCAAATCGGATGAAATCGTGAAAATGCCCGAAGCTGACCGCATGCGGCCGTTCCTCCACATCGTCGCGCGCATCGAAATAGCCGAAGATCGAGGAGGACGCTCCCATAGCCTGCTGAAAGCTGTTGTAGTAGGTGGCGAACCGGCGCACCGGGTCGTAGAGTTTGAAGAGGAGAATGATAAATGCGCCGAACACGC
>JASHUH010000310.1 GCA_030040115.1 Acidobacteriaceae bacterium
TCCTTGCCGGCCAGAAAGCTCTTTGACAAGGGTGGACGCTCATAGGGAACGGCGTCATCGGCCGAGAGGATGGCTAATTCTCCCTTGGGCAATCCAAGTTCAACGAATTGCTTCGCTGCGTATCCTGCAACCATTCCTCCACCGAGGATGACGATGTTTGATTGGCTCATAGATCGGCGATCCACTCGCAGAAGTACTTTGAACCCGGATGGCGTCTTGGCGAAAGACGGGAAAGGATTCCCGTGCTCAAGCCTTGGGGAATTTCCAAATGCGGAGCGCATTCCTTCCCAGAATCAGTTCGCGATCCGCAGAGGTGTAAAAGTCACACACGCTGTTGACGAACTCCAGCTCTTTATTCAGGGGCAGTTCCCAACGCGGTTTCGGGTACCCGGTGCCCCAGATGAGCTTGCTGGCCCCGAATTCCTCATAGGTCGCCTTGTAGAACGGATAGGTGTCGCGATAGGGATATTGTTTGGCCACCGAGATCTCGTAAGGCTCCGAAGCGCTCACCCAAACCTGGGGGAAGCGTTTTAGCCGAAACATTTTACGAAAGTCGGTCCAGGGATCGGGAGCTTTCAAGTTGGGCTCGCCGAGGTGGTCGACCACGATTTTGACCCCGGGAAAGCGCCCCGCCATCTCTTCGAGCATGGGCATCTGGTGGGGAAGGATGTAGAAATTGAAGACGGCGCCCAGGCGCTCGGCTTCGCGCCACAGCGGATAGAGGTCCTTGGAGTTGAGCCAGGTGGAGTTGGGAGCGTAGAGGGGACTGAAGCGCATGCCCTGGAAGCCATGCTCATTCATCCAGTACCGCAGCCGCTCCGCCGGATCCTTGCCCAGGGGATCGATTAAGCCATGAGCGACAAACAGGCGAGGGTACTTGTGCAGCGAGTAGCTGATATAGGAGTTGTCCCATCCGTAGACGCGAGGATTAATGAGCACGGCATACTTCAAACCGAACTCCCGCATATCCGTCACTTCGTTTTCAATGGGCGCTTGCACCTTTTCGCGCTTAAGTTCCGGATGTTCGGGGTGGTGGAACGGGAACCGAGGATCGTCGGTCCAAACCTCCAAATGGGTGTCGATGATGAGCGGTTGCGATGCAGCTTGAGCGAAGGCAGGCGCAGCCGCGGCCGCGGCCGTGAGGAACAGGAACTGCCGTCGATTCACTGCGTGAGGAGTGATTCCGTTGGGCATTGCGGTCTCCAAGAAGGGCGATTATAGCAGCCCCGCGGAGGGACCCAGCCAGGGTGCGGATTTACCCGATCTGCGACAACTCCAGGGTGTATCGACATATACGGGTAGGCGGCGTTGGGAGCGAGAATTGGGTCAGACGAGGCGAAAGTCAAAGGCTTTGGCGGCGGTGCGGGGCAGCAGAGGCGAGCGCGCGTCCATGCCCGTACGAGCGATTTTGTCCCGGGGCGGAGCATTCCCGCGGCGCCTTGATGGGGCAAGGGATGAGGGCCAGGGAGTTTATTTGTGCGAAGCGGTCTTGGCCCGTAGAATCTTGGGAAGGGTTAGCGGGTTTGGCCCTGGCTTTGCAGGCAGCGATGAGCGAACAGGAAACAGAGGTTTCCCAGCAGGCGAAGGCCGCGTCGCCGGCGTGGGCGCGGATTGAACGGGCGCGGCATCCGCAGCGGCCCTACCCCATGGAACTGATCGAGCGGATTTTCACCGATTTCAGCGAGATTCACGGCGACCGCGCCTTTGGCGACGACGAGGCCGTAGCGTGCGGGATGGCGCGTTTCGACGGTGAAGAGGTGCTGGTGATCGGTATCCGCAAGGGCGGCACGACCAAGGAGCGAATCAAGCGCAACTTCGGCATGCCCAGCCCGGAGGGCTACCGCAAAGCGCTGCGCACCATGAAGATTGCGGAGAAATTCAAACGGCCGGTGATTGCGCTGATCGACGTAACCGCGGCCTATCCGGGAATGGGCGCCGAAGAGCGAGGGCAGGCGGAAGCGATTGCGCGCAACCTGCTGGAGATGTCGCGACTGCGCGTGCCCACGATTTCCGTCATCACCGGGGAAGGCGGTTCGGGCGGCGCGCTGGCGCTGGCGGTCACCGATCGGGTCCTGATTCTGGAAAACGCCATCTACTCGGTGATTCCGCCGGAGGGCGCCGCAGCGATCATGTGGCGCGACATCGCGCACAAAGATCGCGCGGCGGAGGCGCTGCGCGTGACGGCCTCCGACGTGATGGCGCTGGGCTGTGTGGATGAAGTGATCGCCGAGCCTGCCGGGGGCATTCACGAAGACCGGGAAGCGGGCATGGAGATGCTGGCCGCGGCGCTCAGGAGACACCTGGCGGAACTCAAGGCGATGCCCACGGTTGAGCTGGTCGCCGCGCGGCAGAGGAAATTCCGCAATATCGCGCGATTTTATAAGGAAACTTAATGCCGAATCGAGCGCCGAAGGCCATTGAGGCACGGGAAGGGAATGCGCGCAGCAGAATCGCGCTGAGGCAATTTGAGCCAAGCAAAAGGAGGCGCGCATGACCGCGAACGTCACGCCCGGCGGCAGACTCCGCGCCTATTTGCAGTTTGTGCTCGCGGTGCTCTATTTCTTTTTTGCGCGGTCGCTGGCGGTGCACAGCGCGCAAGGGCTGGCCGGGGATTTGTGGTCGCCGCTGATTGCCGAGGCCATGCTGTTGTTTCTGCTGGTGCTGGGCTACGCGGCCATGGGTTTCTGGTTTCAGCGCCAGTTGCACCCGGTGGGCGAGCAGGGATTGGCCAGGCGTCAGGGCTGGACGCGTGAGTTCAGGCTGGGGCTGGCGACGGGCTGGGGCATCGCCGTGGTGTGCGTGCTGCCCATGGTGGTTGCGGGAGGGATTGCCGTCACGTTTTCGACCGGGGGCTCGGATTGGGGCTGGTTGCTGGCCGATACGATGTTTTACGCACTGGCCGCTCTGGCGGAGGAAGTGGCGTTTCGCGGCTACGCTTTTCAGCGCTTTATCGACGCTGTGGGTCCGATCGGGGCGACGCTGGGCTTTGCCGCCTATTACGCCATCGTGCGCTCGATGCTTCCCGGCTCGAGCCGGGCCAGTTTTGCGGTATCTGTAGCGCTGGGCGTGGTGCTGGCCACGGCTTACCTGCGCACACGCGCGCTGTGGGTGGGGTGGGGGATCAATTTTGGCTGGAAGGCGAGCCGGGCATTGCTTTTCGGCTTGGCCGTGGCTGGCGTGAACAACACGTCGCCGGTGATTCAGGGCAATCCGATGGGGCCGTTCTGGTTGACCGGCGGAGGATTTGGCCTGGACGGCACATGGATCGCGTTTGCGGTGATGCTGGCGGCGCTGGCGGTGGTGTTCCGGATCACGCGCGAGCTCGATTTCAAGTACAACGCGCCGGAGATTGTGGCGGCAGGGGTTCCGGTGGACCTGGATGCGGCAGCCCGTGCGCAACATGAGGCGGCCATGGGAGCGAACCACGCCGAGGCGCCCGCGCTGGTGCAGATCGGTGGCGCACCCACAACGTTGGAGCCGGCCGCGGATGGGGGAGCGCCCGCGGGCCAGGATGGTGGGACTTCTGAGGTTACGGGCAATCTGGCGTCCGGGGCGTGATGGACCAAGGGACTGAGGGACTGAAGGAACGAGGCGCGGCGGAAGAGGAGCTTTTCGCGACTGCCCGCGGGAACGCTGGTGATGACGCACACGGGAAAAATGATCTGCGCAGAATATCCTGAGCTTCAAAAGACAGGCGCCCATAAGGCGATCGAGTCGATCGGGGCGGGCGAGATTTCCCGGCCCTGCGCATCCGGGCCGGGACACCCTTCCGCGCCCTGTTGCATCTGTGCCTGAGAGGCTTGGAGCAGACGAAAGCCGGTTCGGACACTCGCCTTTTTTCTTGAACCGGCATGGTTTTTGCGCAATGCTAGATACGTGCATGGGAGGTGTCCCATGAAACGGCCACTCGCACTTGACAGTTTGCGTCCGGTTTTCCATACGGCCACCCAAGTCACCTGCCGCGGATTACGGTGGGTGGCGCCGGTTTTTGCGCTCGGAGTCCTTCTAGCAGGGTTTAGCGCAGCCCAGGTTTTGACCATCGACACCAGCGGCAAGGGGCCGGCCACCGCCAATGGGCCGGTTGACCGGCAATTCATGCAGATCACGCCCACGCATGTGGCGCTTTCTAAAACCCCGCTGGACGTCAAGACCAAGCTCGCGATTGTGCGCACCATGCAGGCGGAGCAGGGGTTTGCCATGCGTCCATTTCCGGCGGGACATAAGGGGCTGACGCTGGTGGCGAACGGGGATCTGAGCCCCGCCGGAGAAGCTTACCTCAATATGGTGGTGAGCAACGGCCTGAGCGCGAAGCCGGGTGGCCGCCTGGTGGTGACCGACGTCAAAATCGACCATAACAAGATGATCTTCGACTTGAACGACGGACCGGATGCGAAGCATCGGTTTCTGCGCCATGTCCAGATCGGGATGGGTCCCGACATCACCAACCCGGTGGTTGCCGACGATGGCCAAGAGCCGGTGGGCTCGCGGCTGACCCTGGCCTTCAAGGGCGGGATTCCGGAACTGACGGGCGACCAGGTGAAGGCGCTGCTAGCCCCACTGATTTCCTTCGACGTGAAGACGCCGGTGCAGGCGTACACCGATACGCTGCCCAAACCGCTGAAAGAGGCGATTCTGAATCACCAGGTGCTGGTGGGCATGAACACGGAGATGGTGATGTTCTCCAAAGGCCAGCCGGTGAATAAGATTCGCGAGATGGACGGGCAGATGCCGGTTGAGATCTGGATGTACGGCAGGCCGCCGGAGACGGTGGATTTTGTGCGCATCAACGGCAACCGGGTGATTCGCGTGGAGATTGCGCCCGTGGGGCAACCGATGCAGGTGTTCACCAAGGACGTCGTAACGCCGATGTTGCAGGGCACGCCGGCAGCGGTGGAGGCCGAGAACCAGAATGTGCACATCATCCACGAGGGTGACGTCGAGCGGGATCCGAACAAGGAAGCTCCGGCTGCGCCGCCTACGCTGGCCGCGCCTGGGGAAAAGCTGCCTACCGACAGCAATCCAAACGCCGCCGGGCAAATGAAGCCGGTGCATTTCCCCAAGCAGCAGCCGGATAATCAGCCGGGCGTGAACCCCGACGATCAGCAGCCGGCTTCTTCCGGTGGCTCGGGAGGATCGCAGCCGGCGGCCGGGCAACAGGCGCCGGCCTCGCAGCAACCGGCGGGCCAGCAGGTGCCGGCCTCGCAACAACAACCGGCGGGGAACTCAGCGCCCACCGGATCGGGGAGTTCAACGGGGAGCTCGGGCCAATCCGCACCGCCGGCCGGGGCTGATTCGGGTCATTGAGCCGGGCTGGTCGAACGGCCAGAGGATTGGCAGTGGTCGAGCTTTCGGCATTACGCAACGGGACTCGATGGCTCCGTCGAGATTGAATCGCAGCGGACCGCGCTCAGGTGGGAACAGATGGGAGTTCGGCCCGACGTTCGCGCCGGGCCGATCATTGCGTTCCCGCCCTAGCAAAGCTAGGACGGGGCGCCCCCATTGGTCTAAGGTGACCCGCCCGACTTCGGCCGAAAATGAGGGGAGTTGTTTTTGTCTCCCATATTGCCCTCGCTGAGGCCCGTCCGGAGTTTCGCTCGGCCGCGACCGGTTCGATACACTCGAAAGCGATCGCACCCTCGCTTGGGAGCGCCTTTTTGCCTCTCGACCTCCAGGAACGCCTGATCCGCCCCGCCCGCAACATCTACGGCAGCTTGCGCCTGCCCGGCGATAAATCTATCAGCCACCGTTACGCCATGCTGGGCGCGTTTGCCGAGGGGGTTTCGCGGTTCACGAATTTCTCGACGGGGGCCGATTGCGCCTCGACGCTGGCCTGCATGGAGGCGCTGGGCGCGAAGGTGGAGCGGCTGGACGGGGATCGCGTGGAAATCACCGGCGTGGGCGGGCGGGTGACGCCGGCGGAGGAGCCGCTGGATTGCGGGAATTCCGGTTCGACGATGCGCATGATGGCCGGCCTGCTGGCGGCGCAGGAGGGCCGGTTTACGCTCGCCGGCGACGCCTCGCTGTCGCGGCGACCGATGGAGCGCATTCGCCGACCCCTGGAAGCCATGGGCGCACGGCTGACGTTGACCGAGGGACACGCGCCGCTGATCATCGAAGGCGGCGCCCTGCATGCCATCGACTACACCACGCCGGTCGCCAGCGCGCAGGTGAAGACCTGCATTCTGCTTGCGGGCCTGCAAACCGCGGGCGCGACGACGGTGCGCGAGGCGGTGCGCACGCGCGACCACAGCGAACTAGCGCTGCGGGCGTTTGGAGCCAAGCTGAGCCGCACGGTGGATTCGATTTCGATTGCCGGGCCGCAGGATTTGCACGCCATCGCGGCCGCGGTTCCGGGCGATCTTTCGTCGTCGGCGTTTTTCATGTGCGCGGCGGCGCTGTTTCCGGGCTCGGGGTTGGTGCTGGATTCGATTGGGCTCAATCCCACGCGGGCTGCGCTGCTCGACGTGTTGACCGCCTTGGGCGCGCACATCGCGGTGCTGAATCTCGAAGAAAAGCATGCCGAACTGGTGGGGACGGTGCAGGTTACGGCTCCCGCGGAGGGGCTAGGATCGACAACGGTGAGCGGAGCGCTGTCGGCGCAGCTCATTGACGAATTGCCGGTGCTGGCGGCGATTGCGCCATGGACGCGCGGAGGCATTTCCATCAGAGACGCGAAGGAACTGCGGGTGAAGGAGTCGGACCGCATTGCGCTGACGGCGACAAACCTGCGCGCGATGGGCGCGGAGGTGGTTGAGTTTGAAGATGGGCTGGATGTGCCCGGAGGCCAGAGGCTGCACGGCGCGACGATCGACTCCGGCGGCGATCATCGCATTGCCATGGCGTTCAGCGTGGCCGCGCTGAAGGCCGAAGGCGAAACGCTGATCCAGGGCGCGGATTCAGCGGCGATCAGCTTTCCCGAGTTTTTCGAACTGCTGGACCTGGTGGCGGAGCGGTAAACACCGCTTGACATCCGGGGTTCACAGCGTAGCCCGCATCTCGATTTTCTGAGCAACCGGCTCGACGATTTGCACCACGCCGTGGCCGGGATTGACCTGCTCGCGCAGGCGGATCAATCCGAGCTTTCTGAGCTTGTTGACGTCGCGGGTCACCGCGCCCCGATTGCGACCCAGTTCCTCGGCGAGAGCGGAGATGCTCAGCTTCTTCTTCCGCGCCGTTTCCACAAGGCGCATTCTCTGCGCCGTGAGGCACTCGACCATCATGGCAGGATCGGCGAAGGTAAGGATTTTCTCGGGCTTGAGACGCTCACCCAATTCACGCCTGTGGGCGCGGTCGAGAGAACGCTGGACATGCCCCCTGACCCCATCAGTGAATACTTTTACCCTCATAGCTTTTCCTCATGGCCTCTACCTCCCGGTAGAAGCGGTTAGCCGTGCTTTCGTAATTCTTGAATTCGACCTCTTGCACCGAGCCCATGAAATGGCGTTCGTGCTCTCCGTGGGTATTATCAAATCCGAGCACTCTACCGTTGTCGGCGTAAAACAGATGCGGCAGGAGAAACGCGAGATTGTAGCGAACGACTTTTCCGTTCGCGTCCACCCAGACTTCTTCGCGCAGGAGGCCAACGCCGCCAGCACACCAAAAAGCGGTTTCGTAATCGGTGTCCTTGCGGAGGCGCTTCTTGCCGCCCATCATGCAATTCTGGCACAGGTGATGCATCAAACGCAACATCTGAAGGCCATTCTTCCGGCTTTTGACGCAGACGAGAAACGACCCGCGGGGGGCCGTTTCGGTTGAGGCCTGGTTATTGGTTCGCCGGCGGCGAGTTGATGGGCTGTTGCGGCATCAGTGGCATCGCGGGCGCCGCGTTGGCCGGCGGCGCGGGCTGCACGCCCGGCGCCACGGGCTCTGTATTCACATTGCCTTGCGCGGCGGCTTCGAGGTTGATGTTGTAGTGCTGGAGGGTCGAGGCCAGAATCTGGTAAAGGTTGGCGCGATCTTTGGCGTAGGCGCCATGGGCGGTGATCAGGTTGTCTTCGGCGGCGGCGAGGTTGCGCTGCTGCTGGAGGACGTTGGCGGTGGTCGACGCGCCCAGATGCAGCTTCTTTTCTTCGGCGTCCAGGCTCTGCTGATCGTAGTTGCGCGTAGCGACGGCCGACTCAACCGCGGCGCGGTCGTTGGTGAGCGCGTACATCTGATTCACCACCTGCATGCGAATCTGCGTGTAGAGCTGTTCGAGGCGCAGCTCGGCTTGCCGGTACTCCATGAGCGAGCGCTCGTGGACGGATTCCGCTTCGCGATTGCGGAGGGGGACGTTGAGGGAGAAACCGGCGCCTTTGTCGGACGCCGAACTGTTGAAGAGATTCTGAACAATCGTTCCGTAACCCACAGAGGGGTATTGACCAGGGGTACAGGGCGTGGTTGAAAAGGTGGCGTAGTTAAAGTTGAGGCAGTTCGGGCCCTGTGCGCCGCCCAGGGCGCTGGAGCCATAGAAGCCATAGACATCGAGCGTGGGCAGGAGGGCGTTGCGGGCGCCCTTCAGGGTGATCTCGTCATTGCGCAGCGTGAGTACGGCCTCTTCCAATTCCGGGCGCTGTTGGAAGGCTTCCTGCACCAGCGACTCGATGGGCTGGCTCTCTTCGGGAATGGGCTGGACATTGACGCGATCGGTGGGAATGACCGGGGCGGCGGAAAGGGTGGGATC
>JASHUH010000311.1 GCA_030040115.1 Acidobacteriaceae bacterium
CGGGGTGATTCCGGCAAGTTCCAGAATTAAAGAGCGTTGCCGGCGCGGTTCCGACGTAAGTACCGCGTTTTGAGGAACTTGAATCTCAAATTACAGAAAATACGGGACTTAAACAGACCGACCTCACGCATTCCGGCAGGCGGCGCTCGGGCGGTGCCTTCCCAACCCGCGATTGCTGTTCCCGCCGGGTTGTTCGCCGGCGGAGAACATGGCTGGGATTAAGAGCATCTGAAAATAGGGTACAGACTCCGAAGAAATAACCCGCAACTTTGGTGTGCAGGGAAGCTGCAGAAAATAAAGGAGAAGAAAGATATTTGGGGGCGAGGGGCTTGACAAGGCGTGGGATGTAAGCCCAAACGAGACCGTTCTGAAGCGCATCCTCATGGTTGGCATTCGATCTTTTTGAAGTTTTTTCGAAAGCATGCCGATGTTTCCAACATCAAGGGCAGAAGGCGCCCTGAGTCTTACGTCCGGGTTGCCGCATGGTGAATGAGAATCCCAAGAAACGGTTGCTGAGCATCAGGCTTGCCGGGATGAAATTCCGACAAGCCTGGTTGCGGGATGGCCTTGGTCCTCTTTGCAGGCCATGCTCTTTTGCTTTGGCTGCTTTGTTTTTTCTGCTTGCCATGGTTCCGGCGCGCCTTGTGTGCCAGAACAGCGCCAGGCCGCCGATGGTCTTCGGACGAGCGAGCGTGACGCTCATCGCCACCCTGGAACAGCTCACGGTTGCGGCTACGCCAATGGCTCCGGCCGCTCCTGGCCCGGGACGTGAGCCCTCTCCGGACGCCGGACCGCTGGCCATTACCACCAGTTGGGCAGTGCCAGCCAATCTTACGACGATCCGCATGGTCTGCTTTGCCGGCGGCGGCTCTGCGGCTCCTATCGATGAGATCCGGGGGAATGGAGAGAAAGGGAACCCGGTTGATTCTCCCCCGCAAAGGGATGAACCGGGGAGGCAGCCGACGGGGCAGGATGCTGTCTGCAAAGCGGGCGCCGAGGGCCGAACGATTTATGCACAAAGGGCAGGCGCGACCAACCAGGCGTTTACAAGAAGAGACTATCTGTACTTCGAAAACAACGCCCAAGCTCTGCCCGCTCAACATTGCAAGCCAGACCATGGCAGCCTGAGTATCATGGTGCAGGCTCTTTAGATCTTCTCCTCGACGATCGATTCGATCTGCGCACCGCGGCATCGGGCAATGTCTCCCGATTCGCATGGTCTAATAAAACGATTGAGAACGAACGCTCGTCTTACCCGAGTTTCGCCTCCTGATTCCCCGTTCGTGTGATGTATACAGCGCGAGGTCCCGGTCCGTGCGACCCGTAAACGCGTGTATACAGACACCACACGTCTTCTTCGCGTAAGTTATTGATTATTAAAAATTAGCGATTGTGACCGAGATTGGCACACCAGATGCCCTTCTTAGGGTGTCCGGCTAAGGCTGGTAGCCCCGAAAGGGTTGATTTATAAGGCCTTGGGAAGGAGAACAGAGTGATCTACATCACACGACTTCGCAACATTTCGTACGAATATGGAACGAAGCCCAACCGATCTATCATCTCTGATTTTTCTCTTTTTTGGGCGCCGGCGAGTTCCACTTTTGAGGATTTTCGCCGGGCTCAAACAAGGACCATAGCAACATTCAGAATCAGCCTGACTTGGCGTTGATCGCTGTTCGAAGGGAAAGCGGCTCCGTCAATCAGTAATTCACTTTCTGGGAGCAGATGGAAGATGACTAAGCACGAGTTCCGCGGCCTGATGATTGCCGCCGTTCTGATGGTGGCATCGAGCCCCGCGGCTTTTTGCCAGCTTAACTCAAACACAGCGACGGTTGCGTTGACCGCGACCTTGCCGGAAGCTCTGAGCATTTCGGCGACGCCAACATCCACTTCATTTACCCTCGTCGCCGGCGGCACGGCGCAAGCCACCGCCCCGGTCGCGATCACCCAAACCTGGGTGCTGGACTCGAGCCGCGCGACGGTGACCTTAATCGGATGGTTCGCCAACGCCGCGCAAGCCCTCACCAGCGGCGGTTCCTCGCCGGTCTACATTCCCACTTCGGAAGTGTTAGGCCAGGTGACGACGGGGTCGCCGACCACGTTCACCGCCTTTACCGCGTCTCCGGGAACAGGCCAGCCCGGAGTATCGGGAGCGAGCCTGGTTCTAACTTCGACTGCAATCAGCAGCACGAATCGCAACTCGAACCGGACCGACAACCTCAATCTCGAAATCAACCTGTCGAGTCAGACGCAGTTGCCGGCAGGCACCTACACCGGCACGCTGAATCTGGAGGCGCAGGCCCTGTAAGTACTTCCGATTTCGATTTGAATTCGGCATGATGCGGGGCGGCGCTTCCTGAGGGAAAACGCCGCTCGACTTTCCGGTTTCGTGAAAAAGCAGAATCGAAGACGCGGTTGCGGTAGAGAGGATGACTGCTGTGCTATTGCGAAGACTGTTAGGGGCGGCGCTGTTGTGCTCAGGGGTTTGTTCGCTGGCCCAAACAGTGTCGCCGGTGATTGTGGAGTATAAGGCGAAAGCCGCGGGACAGATCGCGCTGGTCAACAATACGTTGACGCCTCTGGCGGTGGTCTTGGAGCCAAGAAGCTTCAGCATCACTCCTGACGGGAACGGAGTTTACCGGCCTCTCGATGCGGACATTCATGTCAAACTTTCTTCGATGAGTTTCCGGATCGATCCGGGGCAAACCCATTATGTCTTCTATTCGGCGACGGCCGATAAGCTTCCCGCCTGGTTCACGGTATATTCCGTGTTTTCGAAGGTGCAGCACGGCGCCGGGCTGGACGTGCGCATTCTTCTTCCTCACACGGTTTACATCTATCCGAAGAAACAGCCAAGCAGGGTGCAGGTGCAGGTGGGGCGCGCGGTCTATTCCGCGCAGTCCGGCAAGGTGGAGTGCGATCTCGAAAACAACACCCCCGATCTCACCAGGGTTCAAGAGGTCGAGATCGCTGCAGGAAAGAAGTCGGAAACCGTCGCTGGTTTTCCGCTCTTGCCAGGGGAACGGCGCCACTTGGAAGTAAGCTGGAGCGAGAAGGAAGCGCCCGAGACCCTGGCGTTCGAGTTTGCGCACCACACCCTGAAGCAGCCCATCGGCACAGGCGGCCAGTGATGGCCGGCGGACCGGCTGGAGGCGCAGGCGCATGCGAAGCTACTGCCTTCTTCTCCTGATGACGATCTTCTTTCCGAACCTGCGGGCACAGGTGTTCGAAGTCAATGGAGGTTCCTCCAGCCTTTATGACGCCCAGGGAGGGACTTTGACGGCTAAGGGGCCGAGTTACGACGCCTCGCTGGGCGCCGGCATCGTAGCGGGCAAGCTGGTGGGCGGGGCGAACCTCACCAAGGTGATCGGGCGCGCGACCTATCTTGCCGGAGACGACTACATTCAGTTTGTGCTTCCCACGGATACTTTCGATACGAGTCACTATGTGATCGCCATGGGCGCAGGAGTCAAAGGCAAGTGGGGCGGCACGGATGTTTTCGCCTTTGCCGGCGCCACATCGAACTCCTTCGACAGCCCCTTTTTCGAGGGCGTGCGCGCCGAGAGCCCGGCGGGGATTCTCTTTTTGAGGAAGCCGATCGGAGCGCACCTGGCGGCGACTTCGAATATGGTGTTTTCAAACCAGACGACAGCGATCGAGGGCTTGGAATGGCGGCCCGAGAAATTCTTGAAAGCTGCGCTAGCCGGCGGCGTGGGAGCGAACCAGCCCTATGGAGCGGCCAGCTTCGATCTCACTCGCGCCATGTTCGACATCAAGGCGGCGTATATTTCGGCGGGCAGCCAATTCCATCGCGTGGCCGTGGAAGCGCCGTTGATGAGCGAGCCCGACCGTGAGAATGTGCTGGTGACCTTCAGGCCATCGAGCCATATGACCTTGAGCGCAGGGCGAAACAACTTTCTCTCTCCGGTCGGCACTACAGAAACAGAAGTTCGCAGCAGCGTGGACAACGTATCCGCGGGATTGCAAGTGGCGGGAGCCGGCCTGACCGGCTCCTTCTACCATTCGACATTCCAGGGAAACTCAAACGACTCCATGGCTTTTGGTGCGGAGCGGAACCTCTTCTGGGGGATGCATGTGGCGGCAAATTATTTTGAGAGCCGGCCGAACAATGCGCCGCTTACGAAATCGTTCGTCAGCAATATCACAGAGAAGATGACGCCGCGGTTGAATGTCACGGAGTACGTCAGCCGGTCACAAGGACAGACAACGGTTTCCTTCGGCGGCGAGTTTCTTTCCAATCCCATGACAGTCAGCGCCGAGTATCAGACGTTTTATGTTCCGGAGCGGAATTCCGCGCCGTTCGAACAGGCGCTGATTGTGGATGTGCGCTTGCAATTGTTTCACGGATTGACCCTGCACGGCGCCAGCTTAGTGGCGCCGGATGGGGGACTGAAATACACCGCCGATACGCAGGTTACGGCAGCGCGACAGGGTCAGAATGCTCCCCTCGGAGGGCAGGAGAACAGCCTGGTCCGCGCCTCGATGGGGAACATGTTGCTGCGGGGAAGGGTTGTGGATACGGAGGGCCGTCCGGTGGCCGGCGCTGCGCTGATGATCGACGATCTCCTGGTATATACGGATGACGATGGTCTCTATTACGTCCGGGAACGGAAGCCGCATACTCATCAACTCAAGGTCATGGTAAGCCAGTTTCTCAATGGGGGCGTTTATCGTGTTGTTTCCGCTCCTGAGACGATCCGCGGCACGTACGATAAGAATGAGCCGGAGACGGTGATCGTTGTAGAACGCGCGGCGGGAGCTGGAAGCTAGAGAGAATGCGCAAGACGGTCCAATTCGGGCTTGTGATTTGGGCGCTAATTAGCTTCATGACATGCGTCTCGCCGGCGCAGGCGATTCGCGTGGCTCGAGTCCAAGCCGTTTCTCCGGAAACGTCCGTGGGTTCTTTGAGCATAACGGCCAGTCCCTCGTCGGTGAGCTTCAGCCTGGTTGCGAAGGGCATTGCGAGCGGATCGAGCGCGATCAGTATTACGACCACGTGGGGTAAAAGTTCGTGCACCTCCTCCTGCACGATCAATCTCTACGCCTATTTTTCAAGCGCCACGGAGGCTCTCTCTGGAGGCAGATCGCCGGTGGTGGATATTCCGAGTTCGGAAGTGCTGGGCCAGGTTCCCACGGGTTCGCCGACCACCTTCACGGCCTTCACGCAAAGCAATCCGCTGGGTGGAGCAGGAGCGAGCCTGAAGCTGTTTACGCAGTCCTTTACTCGGCAAACAGGCGGTGGCTCCCGCACCGATTCTCTAAATCTTGAAATCAATCTCGCCAGCCAGCCGCAACTGCCCGCCGGGTCTTATTCAGGCACGCTGTACATCCAGGCGCAGTCGCTGTAATTGACTCGCCGGACTGAAATCGGACATGCGCCGGGGAAGGGGCAGGGAGTATCGCGCAAACGAAAAGCGCTTCCCGGTTTTTCCGGGAAGCGCTGGATAGTTGGCCTGGAGGGCCGGGTTCAACGCCAGTAATAGACGCCCCCGACCATGTAATAGGGCCGGTAGTAAACCGGTGGATAGTAGCCGTAGGGATATCCGTAGCCGGCGTAGGGCATGACTGGCGCCCCGTAGGGAGGAGGATAGCCACGCTGATAGAGGCTGGGCCCACCCTGATAGAGGCCTTCAGCCAGGCGCTGCGCTTCCTGCTGGCTTACCGGAGCCACCGTAATCGGCGCGTTCAAATGGAAGGTGACCAGCGCCTCGGCCGGGATCCAGGCCCGTGGGCCGGGAGTTGCCGCCGTAGCGCCGACGCCGGCCGCTGCGCCCGCTCCCGCACCGATGGCGCAGCCGGGGCCGCGGCCTACCGCGCAGCCGATGATCGTGCCGAGAATCGCGCCGCCCACAGTATTGCCCACGGTCTCGCCGGCCTTGTTGGGGCCCTTCACCTTGAACTCATCGCTCGACAGTGGATAACTGCTGCCGCCCAGGTCGAGCGAAGTGAGGGTGAGAGCAAGCTCGGGGCTGCCGCCCAATTGCCCAGCCTTTTTCACCTCAGTGACCACCCCGTGGAGCGTGGCGCCGCGGGGAATCGCCAGCACGCCTCCGTAGTCGACGTCCCGGATCAGGGTGAACTGCACGGGTGTGCCGCTCACGGCTTTCTTGCTATCGACTGCCTCGCTCGTCCGCACCTGGAGCAGCGTTCCCGCAGGAACGGTCACAGGCGACTTGGCGAGCGGATACCCGGAAGCGGGGGGTTGCTGGTAGCCGTACGGCGTTTGTTGCGGATACGGCTGCTGCTGCGGGTACGGCTGCTGCTGTTGAGGATAAGGCGACTGTTGAGGATACGGATAAGGAGAATACTGCGGACGCGGCGGTGGAGGCGGGGGATACGTGCCTTGCGGATAGGGCGACTGCGAAGGGTACTGATTGGGATTCGGGTACTGATTCGGGTTTGGGTACTGGTTTGGATTGGGAGCCGTATTCGGCGCGGGATACGGCGCGGCGGGCGGGGCCGCTTGCGGCGCATTTTGTTGCCCGTCACCGGGCGCGGCAGAGCCGGCCGACGGATTCCAGGCCGGCGGCGCGGCGTCGGCGCTGTCATCATCCTGCGGATTGGGCAGGTTCTCGGCCTGCGCCGCGGCATCGGGATTGCCGATGGTCAGATTGTTGTGTACTTTGGCTACCCCTTGCACCTGGGTAACGATCGACCCCGCCAATTGCTTGTCAGCCTGAGTTGCGACGGTGCCCGAAAGCGTGACCTCGCCCTGAACGGTAGCTGCCGTAATGAGATCGTTCTTAAGCGCCTGCGATGCATCGAGGGCGTGGACCACATCCATCTCGATCTGGCCGTCGGCGCGCTGGCCGCTAGCGGCAGGCGCGTCTTGAGCAAAGGCAAGCGCAGCGCACAGCGCGAGGGCCGCAGTCACGGCCATGACCCGTGGGAACACCTTGTTGAGCACTGGGCCAATCATGATTCTCTCTCCTCCACCGCGTTCGTCGTTTCATGGGATGCGGAAGGCAGCCTGAAACGATCTTTTTAATTTGCGGTTGCGGCTCTGACCGGTTAGACGAGTCCCGGTCCCCGCCGTCATGGGTAATAACCCTGACGGGGACGAAAAGTTCCGCCCGGGAGAAGGCCAGGCGATGGGATGGGGTTTGGCTTCAGCGATATAAGAGCGCCTGGTCAATGGCCGCGGCCACGGTTTTGAGCCGCTCGCCGGGGTCGCCCTTGAGATGAAGGCGCATGACGCGGCGTCCGCGCGCTTCGAGGACCGCCAAATCGCCGGCGGCTTGCGCGTCAATGACCACACCGAAGGTGTATTTTTGACCGGGAATTGGCACATCCACTGCGTGATCACCGGTAATCTGCAAAAATACGCCCGAATTCGGACCTCCTTTGTAGTCCTGCCCGGTGGAGTGCAGGAAACGCGGCCCGAAACCCAGGCAGGTGGCCACGCGTTTGGTGTCGCGCACGCGATGGCGAATCGCCTGGAGCATCTCTTCGTACTCGGGGAACATGGGCAGAAAAGCCAGAATGGCGAAATAGTCGCCGGCGTGCATTTGGCTGAGATGATCCCGGAGATAGGAGCCCAGGCTGGCGCCGGTCCCGGAGGCTCTGAGCTGGTTGGCGTAGTCATCGGAGGCGTAAATTTCGACGCCTTGCTCGACGTGCATCGGCTTGCGGTAGGGCAACCGGCCGGCTTTCTCGTATTCCGACATGAGTTGGCGCGCCTCCACTTTCGCCGCTTCCACGTCGGGCTGATTGAAGGGATTGATGCCCATCAGAGAACCGGCGACGGCGGTGGCGATTTCCCAGGCGAAGAACTGGCCGAAGAGTTCATAGCGATCGGCGATTTCGATCCAGGCTACGGGATGGCCGGCGGCTTCGAGCGCGGCCACATGGGCGTCTTGACTCGCGTCGCGCGTGCCGGCCAGCTTCACGTACGCGAAGATGCGGTCGTGGCCGTAGACCTCCGGGGCCCCGATGGTTTCGCGATCCACGGGGGTTACGCCCTTGCCCTGTTTGCCGGTGGATTCCGCCAAAAGCTGCTCGAGCCATGCCCCCAGGTCGTAGATCTCGGGCGAGGTAAAGATGGTAAGTTTATCGCGCCCGGCGTTGTTGGCTACTCCGAGCAGCAGCCCAAGCTGCAGAGCCTGATTCTGCGCCGGCGGGAGCTTGGCCGAGGCGACTGCCTTGGCCGCCTCGTCGAGCAACCGGGCAACGTCGAGGCCAGTGACCGCGGCCGCCGCCACGCCAAAGTTCGAGAGCGCCGAGTAGCGCCCGCCGATTTCTGGGTCGCCGAAAAAGACGCGCCGGAAGGTATCGGACCTGGCGACCTGTTCCATTTTGGAGCCGGGATCGGTGATGGCCAGAAAATGACTGCCCGCTTCGGCCGCGCCGATGGTCTGCCTCATCTCTTCAAAGAAATATTGCTTGAAAATATTGGGTTCGAGGGTCGAGCCCGATTTGCTGGCCACAATCATGAGTGTTCGCTTGAGGTCTACGCGGTCGCGGGCGGCCTTAATTTGAGCGGGATCGGTGGAGTCGACGACGTGGAGCTGCGGAAAGCCGGACTGGCGTCCGAAGGTGAGCGAAAGCACCTCGGGGCAAAGACTCGAGCCACCCATGCCGAGCAGCAAGACGTTTTCAAACTTGGTGTCCTTCACCTCTTTGGAAAGCGAGCGAAAAGCCGCCAGGTCTTTTTGCTGCCGCTCGACGATGTCGATCCAGCCCATCCATTTTTCCTCGCCTTGGTTGGTCCAGAGCGTGGGGTCTTTCCGCCAAAAGCGGTCCAGTTTGGTCTCCCAATCAGCGGCGGCCGCGTCATAAGCGCGGCGAAGTTCTTGAGGAATGGTGAAGCGATAGCTCATATTTCGATCCTGTCTGGAGGATTTCGCCCTTTGCCATGTCGGCGTGTGAAGCTTTTGAAAATCTTGGGTTACGATGCGCCGGGGCCCCAGGGATGCGCGCACGAGATTCAATGAGAGCGGGTTATAAAAGAGCGAGTCCTAAAATAGCAAATCGCCGGCTTCGTTTTCCACGGCGGAAAGGAAGGCGCGAAGGACTTCCACTCGCGGTTGAGCTAACTGTTGCGCATTGGTTAGATGCAACTTGCCGGGTAATTGGTCTACGGCTCTGTGCAAAA
>JASHUH010000312.1 GCA_030040115.1 Acidobacteriaceae bacterium
TTCTCTCTTGGAATCCGTCAACTGAAAATAGGAATGAAAACCAATGGCTATTGGCATCGGCAGTGTGCTCAGATTGACGACGCTTGTCTCGACCTGCAGGACGCCGTCCTCAAGGCGCTGCGTAATCTCGATGGTATGGGCAAACGGAAACTGCTCCATCCAGTCTGGATGCCGGTAGAATTCCAGACGGCAGGTGAGCCATGCGGCTTTCTTATCCGCCTTTGCTTCTACAATTTCCCAAAATGGATTCTGGGAC
Source organism: Acidobacteriaceae bacterium (assembly GCA_030040115.1). Taxonomy (GTDB): domain Bacteria; phylum Acidobacteriota; class Terriglobia; order Terriglobales; family Acidobacteriaceae; genus Telmatobacter. The sequence goes on from JASHUH010000312.1 coordinate 257, forward strand.
AGGAAGCCATGAATCGGCGTTGCGCCGCGGACGTTGCCGAGCGACATATTAAAGTTGTACTTCTTCCCATTCGCATAGAATCCCTGCTCATCGAGACGACTAGCCCAGGGAGCTAGAAGGGGAATTCCGGACAGTCGTGGATTGGCTTTAAACTGCTCTATGGATGAATATGGAAAATACAGAACATCCTGTCCGTTCACCCGCATTTCAAACGTTTCATCGCCAACCGAAGGAATGATGGAAACAATCGTCTTATGCCTGGCATCCTCCAACCGCACTATGTCGCCGCTTCGATGAGCGCTGTACTGCGCATATGCTGGCTGTAGCGCCAACAGCAATAGCAGCATTCCGGCAACACGGAATGCACGGTTACCGATCTTCGAAGAATGCATAATTTATCCTGATTATTTCCAGTTCTCTGTGTGCCCCGTCGCGCCGCTGCCTAAGGTCAATGGAGGTAGAATAGGACAATTTATTGTTCCACGGAGACCGACCCCAGGCATACGCCGGCGCACTCGACCAGGCGATCACCGAGGCCCCTCAAAACCATAACCGCCGAAAACGCAACTGCCTGGTTTCGCCACTGCGGCTACAGCATACAGAAAAGCCGACTCTGCTCTAATCCCACAAGCGCTATGGCGGGCCAGGCTTCAGCAGATTGTACCGGACGCCTGCGAACCGACCCTACTGCGGCATCACCGACAGGTTCAGGCTCGAGGGATGCTCCGCATCGTGATAGATCACGTTCGTCGCCTTGACCCAGTGGGTGCCTGTTTCCGGGCTATCAGTCGTGTTCAGGTTGCGGTCCCAGAGCGCGAAGTCGCTGCTGCTTACGTCCACGCGCAGGCGGTGACCGGCAAGAAAGACGTTGCTGGTCGCCCACATGTCGATATTCACCTTATATGTTTGGCCCGGCTTCATGAACGTTGCCTTGGTATCGGTGTCGCGGTAGCGCATGCGCACAATACCATTGGCGATGTTATGCGCCACCCCGTCGGGCGCCACGTCCACCAGTACCGCGGTGAAGTCGGTGTCGGGTGCCGAAGAGGAGACATACAGCGTCATCGAAACCGGCCCGGTCACGTTCAGATTTTGCGTCAGCACCGGAGTCGAGAAGACCAGCACGTCGGAACGCTGGTCGTTCGGACGCTGGTCCTGCACGCCGTTGGGCTCGTCCCGCCCGTCGCAGCACATGGCGCCGCCCAGCGTAGGCACCGGATTGGCGGGATCGTAGACGAAGCTGTCGGAGGCGGCTTTGGCGTCGCCGCTGGTTTGCTCCGTGCTCAGATTGCCGTTGCCGCTCGCCGTATTCGCCTTGCCGGCCGAGTGCAGGTAATATGCGACCGTCTTGGCTTCCGGCGGTGGCCAAGTATCGCTCATCTCCCATTTGTTCGCGCCCATCTCGAAGTAGCGGACGTTTTTCCATACGGCGGTGGTGGCATTGTTGTTCTGGGGTGGGTCGCGCAGGATCTGGTTGTACCAGTCCAGCATCAGGTCAAACGTAGCGGGTTCGCCAAGCACACGGCCGGTTGGAGGATCCACGCTGGCTATCTTGCCGAAGTTAACTATGCCCACCTGCTCATCCCCGGAGTGGCCGCCAGGAACAAGCAGCATACGGACGTTGCGGGCTTCGGCGGTACCGCCATGCGCTTTCACGCCTGCATAACCATGGAGCGCGCCTCCCAGGAACAGGTCATACCACCCGTCCACGATGAAGACGTGTGCCTTAATGCGGGAAAAATCCTTGGCAATCGACCACTGCTGCCAGTAGGCATCGTTGGTTGGGTGTTTGAGCCAGTCCAGATACCAGGGTACGAGCGCAGCGAGCCCGGCTTCGCCGGCAATCGGGGGCGCACTCAGCACGGTGTAGTGGCTGAGCGGTAGGACCATGGCATAGTTCATCGGGTTTGTCATGGACGTTCGACCCGGCTGTTCGAGCAGCCCTGTCTTTGCTGAACGGGCTTTAGGGACATACCCACCTGCGCTGAAGCCCAGGTTCACCTGCGGCGAAAGCTCTTCCCCGGCTGTCTGCGACGCCCACGACTGGACAAACCACTGCTGGAACGCTCCGTTCTGGTAGCCCCAATCCTCGAAGTAGTCGTCCGGCGTGAGTGAGGGCATGATGGCAGCGAGGTGCGGCGGATCGTCGAGCGCAGCCAGCCATTGCGTGGCGCCAACGTAGGAGGCACCCCACATGCCGACCTTCCCGTTCGATTTGGGCAGCTTCGCCGCCCACTCCACCGTATCGTAGCCATCCTGGATCTCGTACTTGAA
>JASHUH010000313.1 GCA_030040115.1 Acidobacteriaceae bacterium
AAAGATCACCGGGCTCGGCGCGACCGGAGACGTTTACCAGGAACTCGGAATCACCCGGGTGATCAACGCGCAGGGCACCGAGACCGTGCTGGGTGGTTCGATTATCCGGCCGGAAGTCGTGGCCGTCATGGAACAGGCGGCGCGGCAGTTCGTCGTCATCATGGATCTGGAAGCGACGGTAGGCACGCGGATTGCGGAGATGCTGAAGCTGCCCGATGGCTATAGCGCCATCGTGACCTCGGGCGCGGCTTCGGCCATCCAGAATGGCTACACAGGTATTTTGACCGGGGGCGACGCAGCCAAAATTGCGCAGACACCGGACCTCACCGGAATGAAATCCGAAGTGATCATCCAAAAGGCGCACCGCAGCGTATGGGACCACCACATCCGGGCAACCGGGGCGACGTTGGTGGAAGTGGAAACAGTGGACGATGTGCACAAAGCGCTGAGCGAGCGCACCGCTGGCATGCACTTTTTGAACCTGAGCGATCCCGACGGGCAGATCAAGCGCCCAGACTGGGTGAAGCTGGCGCATGCCGCGAACGTGCCGGCTTTCCTCGATATGGCCGCGGATGTTCCGCCTAAATCGCGGCTCACCGAGTACGCGGAGATGGGATTCGACCTGATTGCGGTCAGCGGCGGAAAAGCGATTCGCGGCCCGCAGTGCTCGGGTTTGCTCATTGGACACGCGGATTTGGTGCATCATTCGCTGCTGAATATGAGCCCCAATGAGGACACCCTGGGACGGCCCATGAAGGTGGGCAAAGAAGAGATCGTGGGCTTGTTAAAGGCGCTGGAGCTGTATTTGGCCGAGGATCAGGACAAATTGGACAAAGAGCAGTGGGGAAAACTCGACACCGTGGCCAACCGGGTGACGAACATCCCGGGCGTGACCCTGACTCGCGATGTGCCGGAGATCGCCAACCATTTTCCGGCGCTGCAGGTGCACCTCGACCCAGGCAAGTTTTCGGCCAATCCGCATCAGATCGTCGCGGAACTGGCGGCGATGAAACCGATCATCTCCGTAAGCGAAGGACCGGGAACCATTGAAATGACTGCCATCGATCTTCAGCCTGGAGAAGACAGGATGGTGGCCGATGCGCTCTACAACGTACTGAAGACCCATTCGGTGTAATGCAATCGGCCCATCGCCGCGGGAATGGGGCCATTTCTCCTTGTTCCCTGGCCATTGATCACTGACCACTGACCACCGACCACTGATCACTGGCCACTGCGTTCCGGCCAGGGATCCCTGAGCAGCGAGCACAACCCCAGATCGTTCCCGTAGCGCTCCACGTCCACCTCGCCCAAATGGACAAAGCCCGGCATGCCCCGGAAGGCCGGCACAGCGTCGGAACCCATAATCTGGGGCGAGACGAAGAGGTGCATACGGTCAACCAGGCCCGCGGCCAGCAAAGCCGTATTCAGGCGCGTACCGGTCTCGGTCAGCAGCGTCAGAATGCCCTCGGCGCCGAGCCGGTCGAGGACCTTGCCGAGCGGCACCCGGCCTGATTCCGCGGGCAAGATCTCCACGCGCGCACCGCGCGCGTTCAGCTCGCGAATCCGCGCCTCGTCGTTCGAGACGGTGAAGATGGTCACGTCGTTTTGCGCCGTTTTCACCATCTTCGCGTCCAGAGGCATGCGCAACGCAGAGTCGAGCACAATCCTCTGCAGCGGCCGCCGCCGCCGCAGCCCGCTCCGGTCGGTCAGCATGGGATCGTCAGCCGTAACTGTATCGATGCCCACCATCGCCGCATCGGCCTGCCAGCGCAGCGGCTGCACTGCCGCGCGCGCTTCTTCGCTCGTGATCCAATACGGCTCCCGCGCCGCGTGATACCCGGCCGGCGGCGCGATGCGCCCATCGAGCGACATGGCCACCTTCATCAGCACAAAGGGCTGCTTATGCCGCGCCCAATGTGCAAAACCTTCATTCAGCCGCCGCGCTTCCTTCTCGCCCGCTCCAATGCTCGTCTCCAGCTTTGCCGCGCGCAAAGCCTCCATTCCCCCGCCGGTGACCCCCGGATTCGGATCGACGGTCGCCGCCACCACGCGCTTGAGCCCCGCTCGGATAAGCGCCGTGGTGCAAGGCGGCGTCCGCCCCATATGATTGCATGGCTCCAGAGTCACGTAAGCCGTGCCTCCGCGCACCCGGTCGCCCACGCGCTCGGCGGCGGCGCGCAACGCCATCACCTCCGCGTGGTCCACGAGGTCGTACTCGTGCCACCCCTCGCCGGCCAGTTCGCCGGTGCGGTCTAGGACGACGCAGCCGACCACCGGGTTCGGCGAGCAGAGGCCGATGCCGCGCCGCGCCAACTCCAGCGCCCGCTGCATCCAGTAGCGGTCCCAGTCGGTGATGTGGTCGGAGGCGGTCATCGGAACGAGGGCGCGGAACAAACAAGTGTACATTGAGGCCGGACGGCAACGGCCGGTTTGACATTCGCCACGTGGCGGGTTACAGTCGGGTACGATCCGGTCGATCCGCCACAAGGGACTGAGGCGTCTCTACGAGGACGACGATTCGAGCGGCGTCAACCCGGATCATGCTGGCAAGCTGCGCAATGTTCTGGCCAGGCTCGACGCAGCCCGCACGGTTGCGGACATGGACTTGCCGGGATTCCGGTTTCATCCGCTAAAAGGCGAGCTGAGCGGATTCCACGCCGTCACCGTTCGCGCCAACTGGCGGGTTGTCTTCCGGTTCGCAGACGGAGGCGCAGACGATGTCGATTACGTCGATTATCACTAAAATGGAGGCCGTTCCATGCCGATGAAGAATCCCCCCCACCCGGGCGCCGTTGTTTTCGAGGAGTGCATCGAGCCCCTGGGCCTGAGCATTACCGCCGCGGCAGCCGCTCTTGGCGTCACCCGCAACACGCTTTCAGAGTTGGTGAACGGAAGGCGCGGCATCTCGCCGGAGATGGCGGTGCGGCTTGAAAAAGTCTTCGGCGGCAGCGCCGAGAGGTGGCTCGTTCAGCAAGCGCAGTACGATTTGGCGCATGTCGAACGCGGCCGCATCAAGTTGGAGAGGCTGGAACTGGCTTCCTGATCCGGTGACCACCCAGGTCCCAAAATCGTGAAATGGGGCACCCGCAGCCGGGCAAGATCTCGGACGTAGCTCTGTTTGGCACGGACTGGAAGCTGATGTGGCAGCAGACGGCGCAGTCCCTGCGCGTGCGCGGCCCACGCAGCCCGGCCCCACCTACGGCGATGCCGCCGTGCCCAAGATCCCGCTGGAATAGATGCGCCGTCCGGTTGCAGATGCCCACAGCAGTCCACAACGGACCGCTCCGCCGATTGACCACAGGGCTACTCTGGAATAGAGTTGAATCCCCGGAGAAAATTTTACGCCGGTTTGCCAGAGCGGGATATCTCTGGCGTAAAAGATCAAGGGAGGCAGCAAGTGAATTTCAAAGCGCCGCGCGCAGGCCGAAGCACCAACTCCCGAAATCTTGGTCGGAATCGGATCGCAACAATCGCATTGGTGTTCTGTTGGTTGTGGATTCCGTTGCTGTTCTTCTATCTTGGCAAAGTTTTAACGGGACATATGGTCGATACGATAGCGGCCATAGTGTTTTGGGCCTGGGTGATTTTCGTGCTGGTTGCCGGCGTCGGTATTTTCATCGGAGAGGGATTGGAGGGGGTCCGGATACGCCGGCACCACGTCGGAAAAGGGGCACGGGCGCGCATAAAGTCGTGGTGGGAAGAGACCCTGACGGACTTCAACGACGCTTCGGAAAGACGCTTCCCCGTAATGGTCTTCGGCCTTTTCGCCATACCCGTGCTGGGCTTTGAGGCTAAATCCTCCTTTAGCTTCAACCCGTTTGTGACCCTTATGCTTCTGCTCTGCTGTCTGGGGATCGCATTCCTGATAAAGGAAATACTGTCGCTGGACAGAAAACTCCTTAGTGCTCGCCGCGTACTGCTCGACGTGACCTTTCACGAATGCCATTGCAATCCCGATGCCAAGACGGTACCGTTCAATCACGGAGACGCCATCCGCGAGGCTCGCGTTTTTCTCGAAGAGCAATTTCCAGGGGCGATTGAGCAGGAAATACATGGGTACGAGTGGGGACGAACGTGGGGCGGTATAGGGACACCTCAGTACGAGCTGCGGGATTTCATAGCTGAAGATTTGTGGGACTGGTTAGAGGCGCATCAGGCGAAGCCACAATGACAAGAGCGTCTGTTCCGCCGGCGGGCTTACTGGCCCGCTCAACATACCGATGGGGACGCGAGTGGCAATCGGCCTCCTGAATAACGACCATGATCTCCAAAACAGACGCCTCAGAACGGCAACTCAATACGGCAATCCGCCTATTCTTCGAAAACCGGGATCTTCTGTCTTCGTACGCGCTGGCCGTCGCCTCCAGGGAGATCACAGATGATGTGATCCAGAGTCGACTCAGTGAGCTCTACAAGCGCGAACTTGCGCGAGTTGGTGATCCTCAGAAGGTCCGCCTTTCGTACCGGGAAGAGGTGAAGATCCTCGTGAAGGATGAGTTCTACAAGGAATTCCTACGGCTCGACCGCAAATGGCAGAACTTCCTCAAACACGCTGACCGGGATCCCTACGCGGAAATAGAGCCGGCCAAGACGAAGCAGCTCGCGACGGTAATCATTTGGGCCATAAAGAACTACACTCTGCTAACCCAACATTGGAGCCGCGAGATGGCCATCTTTTTCGCTTGGTTCGTAGTCGCGGAACCACAGTTGATAAAGTCCGAGCCCGAGGATATGGTGACCGAAAAGGCATTGGCCGACATGCGCGCCGTCATGCATAGCTGCGTCCTCGATGATCCTTACGATCGCGATACTCTGAGAAACATATACACCGTCATGACCGCTGTATGACTCGGGCGAGGGCCACCCGAAGCAGCAGGCTGGCATCGCGACTACCCCAGCATCGACTCCACAAATTCCTTCGCGTCGAACTCCAGCAAATCCCCCATCTGCTCGCCCACCCCCACAAAGCGCACCGGCAGATTCAGCTCCCGCGCGATCGCCACCGCAATGCCGCCCTTGGCGGTGCCGTCGAGCTTGGTGAGCAGGATGCCGGTGACCCCGGCCGCTTCGGTAAACAGGCGCGCCTGCTGCAGCCCGTTTTGGCCCGTGGTGGCGTCCATCACCAGCAGCACCTCGTGGGGTGCGCCGGGAGCCAGCCGCGCAGCCGTCCGCCGCATCTTGTCGAGCTCATCCATCAGCCCGGTCTTGGTGTGTAGCCTGCCGGCCGTATCCACATACAGGTCCTCGACGCCGCGCGCCTTGGCGGCTGCAATCGAATCGTAAAGCACCGCCGCCGGGTCGCCGCCCTGGCGCGTTTTGATCATCTCCACGCCCGACCGCGCCGCCCACACCTCAAGTTGCTCGATAGCCGCCGCGCGGAACGTATCCGCGGCGCACAAAAGCACCGAGCGCCCCTGGGCGCGGCTCCATGCCGCGAGCTTGCCGCTGCTGGTGGTTTTTCCCGTGCCGTTCACCCCCACCAGAAACGTAACTTTGGGCGGTTTCTCGGGCTGCGCCACCGGCCGCTGCGGCGCTTCGAGGATCGTCTGCAACTGCGCCTTGAGCAACTCCTGCAGCTCCGCGCCGCCTTCAATCGCCTTGCGTAATGCGCGCTCCCGCAGCGCGTCCAGCACCTCTGTCGTCGTCTGCACGCCCAGGTCGCTGGTCAGCAGCACCGATTCCAGCTCTTCGAGCGCGTTTTCGTCCACCGTGCGCGTCAGCGCCGCGATGCCTTCCATCTTCACCGCAAGCGACTCGCGCGTGCGCGAGACCGCCTTCTTCATGCGCTCGAAAAAGCCCGCTTTGCGCTCTCCGGCCGCAAGCTCTTCCTGAGCCGCTTCGTCGGGCTTGGGTGGTTCTTCGTTGCCAAAAAGCCGTATGATTTCCATCCGTTCCCAGTGTATAGCCGTGCGCGTTTCGACATTCCCCGCGCACAGGTGTCCTTCCGCGCCAGACTGCGAGACTTGTCCGCCAGGCTCCTTCGCACCGCCGTTCAATCGATGCTATCCGCCATCCAAACCGTGTCCAAGCGCATTCAGCGCGAATCGGTTCGGCTTCGTCACCGCCTCCGCTATGCTGGACTCAGGGCACAATCCCCCAAAACGGCGCTATTCATCGAAAACAAATGACAAACACCGGCCAAAGCACTCTCGGAAGACTCCTCGCGACCCGCATCGCTGTCCTTGACGGAGCCATGGGCACCACCATCCGCACCTATGGCATGACCGAGGCCGACATTCGCGGCGAGCGCTTCCAGAACGCAGCCAAGGATCTGCTCAACAACGGCGACCTGTTCACGCTCACGCGCCCCGACATGATCGGCGACATCCACCGCCGGTTCCTAGAGGCCGGCGCCGACATCATCGAGACCAACACCTTTGGCGCCACCAGCATCGTCCAGAGCGAGTTCTTCGTCGATGATCCGCGCGAGCACGGAGGCCGCAAGGATCCCGCCTTCTATCAAAGCGTCATCGAGAACTCCTTTCTCAACGACCTGGCCTGGGAAGTCAACGAGCAGTCGGCGCGCCAGTGCCGCGATTGGGCCGATCGCGTGGCCAACGCGAGCGGCATTCCCCGTTTCGTCGCCGGCTCCATCGGCCCCTTAACCGTTTCGCTCTCCAACTCGCCCGACGCCGACGATCCCGGCTTTCGGGTTGTCACCTTCGACCAGGTCAAAGCCGCCTACGCGCACCAGGTGCGCGCCCTCATCGCCGGCGGTGTGGATGCGCTGCTCATCGAAACCATCTTCGACTCGCTGAACGCCAAGGCCGCGCTGGTGGCGATCCGTGACGTCTTCGACGAAGACGGCCTGACCCGCAATCGCAAGAAACTGCCGGTCATGATCTCGGCCGCCGTTGGCCGCGGTGGCGAAACTATGATCTCCGGCCAGACCGTCGAGGCCTTCTGGACCGCGGTCGAGCACGCCAAGCCGTTTTCCGTGGGTCTCAACTGCTCGCTTGGACCCGACCTCATGGCCCCGTTCTTGCGCGAGCTATCGGAAAAAGCCAACGCGGCCATTTCCTGCTATCCCAATGCCGGACTGCCCAACCCGCTCTCGCCCACCGGATTTGACCTCGGTCCCGACGACATGGCCCGGTCCCTGGGCGCGTTTGCCCGCGAAGGCCTCATCAACATCGCTGGCGGCTGCTGCGGCAACACCCCCGAACACATCGCGGCCATCGCCAAGGCAGTCGATGGCGCGCCTCCGCGCGTGCTCCCGGCGGCGTCCGAAACAGAATCTCCTCTCGTCGAGAGAACCGCATGAGCGCGACCGCAGCCATCGCCCTCGAAACCAGGCCGCTTCGCCTCTCGGGCTCGCAGCCGTTCACGCAGCAGCCCGGCGTCTTCATGGTCATCGGTGAGCGCACCAACGTGGCCGGTTCGCCCAAATTCGCCAAGCTGGTCAAGGAAGGCAAATTCGAAGAAGCCGTCGGCGTGGCCCGGCAACAAGTGGAGAACGGCGCCAACGTCCTCGACATCTGCATGGACGAGGGCATGATCGATGGCGTCGCCGCCATGACCCGCTA
>JASHUH010000314.1 GCA_030040115.1 Acidobacteriaceae bacterium
CGGAACCGCAACGACAAAAGGCATTGCTGTTGCTCGGATCACTGTTGACCGAAGCCCTCGCAATGGGAAACCAATGCGAGGATCCCGAACAACTACGGGAGGGCGGTCATGACGAAGATTACCGCTGATCATCTGATCCGAAGTGCCATCGTGTATGTTCGCCAATCCACCTTTTACCAAGTCATGAACAACCTGGAAAGTGGGCGACGTCAGTACGGCCTGGCCGAAAGGGCACGCCAGCTGGGCTGGAGCGACGTTCAAGTGATCGACGAGGATCTGGGCCGTTCCGGTAGCGGCACAACCCGAGTTGGATTCGAGAAGCTCCTGACCGCCATATGTGAGCGAAGCGTTGGAGCGGTACTTTCTCTGGAAGCATCTCGTCTTGCCAGGAATGGGCGCGACTGGCACACGCTATTGGAGTTCTGTGGACTCGTCGGGACGCTGATCATCGATGAGGATGGCATCTACGATCCGCGTCTTCCAAATGATCGCCTGCTTCTCGGAATGAAGGGGACCATGAGCGAAATGGAGGTTTCTGTCTTTCGACAGCGATCGATCGAAGCCATAAGGCAGAAGGCCCGTCGCGGCGAGTATTTTTCGACAGTCGGCGTGGGATATGTGAAATGCGATGGAGATCGCATCGAAAAAGATCCGGATCGGCGCGTGTGCGAAGCGATCTCGCTGATATTCCACAAATTCGCGGAGCTTCAGACGGTACGCCAAGTGCTGGTGTGGATCCGTCACGAACAAATCCTCTTGCCAGTTCTGCAGCAGGGACCGGGTAAACAACCGATCTTGTGGAAGGCGCCCGTTTATCATACGTTGCACCATATCCTGACGAATCCCGTATACGCGGGGGCCTATGCGTTCGGGCGCCGTGGAACAACGATCGCACTTGCAGATGGACGAAAACGGATGATCCGGACTATCCGCCGGAGGGCAGACTCATGGGAGGTACTGATCAAGGATCATCATGACGGGTATATTAGCTGGGAAGAGTTTGCTCGGAATCAGGAGATCATCTCTGACAATGCAAACGGGAAGAGTTATCTCGGCCGTGGCTCGGTTCGCCGTGGAGAGGCCCTGCTGCCCGGTCTATTTCGATGTGGCCGATGCGGCAGGAAACTGACCGTGCATTACGGCAGCAGGGGAACACATACCCAACGTTACACCTGTCGCGGTGCATTCAGTGCACGAGCAGAGATGAGCTGCATCAGTTTCGGTGGTATGCGAGTTGACCGCGTTGTTGCGCAAGAGGTTTTGGAACGAGTACAACCTCTCGGCGTTGAGGCTGCGTTAACGGCCATGAAGAATCTTGAGCTAGTGCACTCGGAAAAGCGCTTGCAGCTTGAAAACGCGCTCGAGCAAGCCCGATTCGAAGCGGCGCGTGCCTACCGCCAGTACGATGCATCGGACCCCGAAAACCGGCTCGTCACCGCTGAGCTCGAACGTCGCTGGAATGAGCGACTGATAGCTGTGCGCGCTCTCGAAGAAGAGATAGCTCGGGTTACTACAGATCAAAGACCGGTTCTCACGTCTTCTGATCGTGACCGCTTGCTTTTGCTGGGCGAAGATCTTGCTCGCGCATGGAACAACCCCGACGTCACGCATGAGACCCGCAAGAAGATCGTTCGCTTGTTGATTAAGGAGATCGTGGTCGACATCTCTGAGACCATGATCGATCTGATCATCCACTGGCAAGGCGGCGATCATACTCGCCTGAACATTAAGAAAAACCGGCCCGGTCAAGCACGCTGGTCAAATGATGACGATGTAGTAAGCCTCATCGAAGCTCTCGCTCGCCAAATGCCCGACAAATCGATCGCTGCGGTGCTCAACCGTTCGCGAAAACAAACTGGCCGAGGCAACACTTGGACGCGAATGCGAGTATGCAATCTGCGCAATCAAAAAGGAATCCCACCTTATCAGGACGGGGAACGCAAGGCTCGCGGAGAAGTCACACTCAATGAGGCGGCGGACATCCTTGCCGTTAGCCCATCTACGGTACTTCGCATGATCGTGACAGGACTGCTGCCCGCGCAGCAACTCTGCAAAGGCGCTCCGTGGATTATCCGAGAATCGGCGCTGCACACTGAACCAGTGCAACGCGAGGCGAACTGTCGACGCGCGCGAATTCCGTCGTCTCACGATCCGCGTCAGCAGACCCTCAATTTATAAGGAGATTGCGAGATGGGCAGTAAGAACCACCCGCGTCAGCGCCGGCGAAGAGGTAATTTTCCCTTCCTAAAGCAACACGCCGCAGCGCGCGCTCGGCCGAGTTGTTGTCTATCTCCAGCAGGCCGTCGTCGACGTAGCGCAGCAGCGCCCGCCAGCGCGAGAGTGCATAGCGGATGGCGGCTGCGGTTTCGCTCTTGGGCGAAAGCTGGCGCAGCGATTTTTCCATCCACGTTCGTAAACCTTCGAGCAAGGGCCGTGCGCGGGACTGGCGGACCTGGCGTCTGAGATCTACGGGCTTGCCGCGGATCTGGTCTTCGATGCCGTAGAGAGCGCCGATGCGATCGAGAGCTGCGGTGGTGATGGGCGATGGGTGCGCCGTGTGAATCTCGTAGAACTTGCGCCGGCAGTGCGCCCAGCATGCTACTTCGTAGATGGCGCCGCCCTCGTAAAGATGGTGGAAGCCCGCGTAAGCGTCGGCCTGCAGCGCGCCCTTGAAGTTCTTCAGATGCGCACGCGGATGTTCTCCCTTGCGGTCCTCTGAATAAGCGAACCACACCGCCGCGGCGGTCTTTTCACCGGCTGGACGCTCATCGCGGACGTACGTCCACAACCTTGCGGTTTTGGTTTTACCGGCGCCGGGCGCGAGCACCGGCATAGGCGTATCAGCGCCACCGTTCCCGAGTCTGCTTTCGGCCACACGAACCGTCCGCGCTCCAGGCGCTTCGATAACAGGCAAAGCCCATCGCCATCGAACCACAACAACTTGACCTGGTCGCCAGATACAACGACGTGCTGCATACCGATCGACCAAAGTCGTAATCGCATACCCGTGGCACCCGTTGCACGGGAAAGAGCTGCGACTAATCCGCAAGACTGGACGGCACCTCAAGCCGGTGTTTTGCGTTGAAGTTCGAAACGGGCTGTGTCGGGATCTACCGGCCTGGATGTTCGACGCCTCACTCTGTGCCGGCATGGTGGTCGGGCCACCTCAGGTGAGCTTGGCGAGTCTGGAGGAACTCCGTGCGGTTTTAGATAGTCGTACCTGCGGTTCAACAGGATCATGGAAGTGTCTGCAGAAGGAGGGCACTTTCCATGAGCCAACTGATCAAAAGGGGCCGGACGCAACTGCAACTCCCGCTGGAGCCTGCCAGCATACAACCGCACCCGCTCGAGCACGTCCGCAGCGAAGTGATCGAAGTACTGGCGGATCTTCTTCTCGAAGCCATGGGGCTGGAGGAAAACGGAAGCGTCGAGGTAGAGGAGGTCAGCGATGAATGCAAAGATCACGCCTGAACATCTTGGGCGTGGAGCTGTCGTATATATCCGCCAATCGACTCTGGGGCAGGTAATCGAGAATACGGAAAGCCAGCGACGGCAATATGCTCTGGCCGAATCGGCATCTGGCATGGGCTTTTCATCGGTTGCAGTGATCGACGATGATCTGGGCAGATCCGGCTCAGGCATCGTTGTGCGGCCCGGGTTCCAGAAGCTCGTGGCAAGTGTCTGCAGTGGCGCTGTGGGTGCCGTCTTCTGCATAGAGGCTTCACGTCTAGCGAGGAATGGGCGGGACTGGCATCATCTGGTGGATCTCTGCGCGGTGGTGGGCGTGCTGGTAATCGATCACGATGGCGTATACGATCCGCGGATGGTCAATGATCGCCTGCTTCTTGGCCTCAAGGGCACGATGTCTGAATACGAGCTGAATCTCCTTCGTCAGCGCGGGCTAGCTGCGCGGGACTCCAAAGCCAAACGCGGAGAATTGCGCTTCTCTCTCCCTCCCGGCTACTGCTGGAATGATGTCGATCAGATCGAAATCGATCCGGATGAGCGCGTAAGCGAGACTATCAAGCTGATGTTCCGCAAGTTCCGGGAGCTGGGGAGTGCGCGTCAGTTGTTCCTCTGGGCGAGAGACGCAGACATCGAAATCCCGGTAGTTCGGCAGAATGCCAAGTATCAAAAACTTGTATGGCAGGCGCCGGCCTATCACAATCTTGTTGAGATGATGCAGAATCCAATCTATGCTGGCGCATACGCGTTCGGGAGGCGGACTCACCGGGTTCAAGTGGTCGACGGACGGCCGAGAAAGACGATCGGGCACCGGAAACCCATGCAAGCATGGAATGTGCTGATCCAGAATAATCATGAGGGCTACATCAGTTGGGGAGAGTTCGAGGAGAACCGCCAGATGCTGACTGAGAATGCATACATGTTGCAGCGAGCTTCCCGGAAGGCCGCGCGCGGCGGAAGAGCTCTACTAACTGGCCTTGTGCGTTGCGGTCGTTGTGGAAGGATCATGCATGTGTTCTATGGAATGGCGTCTGGTCACGCGCATCGATATCAATGCCGCGGCGACGATGCACACGTTGGCGCGGGTCAGTGTATAGGAATCGGAGGGGTAAGGATCGACCAGACAATAGCTAATCACATTATGGAGGCAGTCTCTCCGCTTGCGGTACAGGCAGCGCTCGAAGCCGCGCAACGGGTGATAAGGGCAGATGATGATGTGAGACAGGCGACGAAACGCGATCTGGAGCACGCGCGTTACGAAGCATCTCTGGCATCGCGCCGGTACGAAGCCGTCGATCCCGCCAAACGGTTAGTTGCACGTGAGCTTGAAGCACGATGGAACGTCGCTCTTGAACGTGTCGCTGAACTGGAGCGGCGACTTGTCCGGATGGACGAGCAGGCAGCTTCTCGCCCACAGGTCGATAAGGAAGGCTTGCTGACACTCGCACACGATCTGGCGTCGGCTTGGAATGCACCCGGCGCTACCATGCGATCCAAGCAGCGGCTAACCCGGGTTCTGATACAGGAAGTCGTCATCGATCTGGACGATGGTAAAGACGAAGTGGCTATGACGATTCACTGGACGGGTGGGAGGCACACCGAGATCCGCCTGGCTCGTACCCGGACCGGTCGGTATCCCGATAATCGACATCCAAGTCCGGTGGAAGTGGTCCGGATCCTCGGTCCACACTGGCCGGACCGGCAACTGGCTGTAACCATGAATCGCATGCGATGCAAGAGAAACGATGGTGAATCCTGGACCACGCTCCGTGTGCGTGCTCTGCGCGAACGACTCGGAGTTCCCGAGTTCGATCCCGCCGTAGTGGGCCCGAAAACGATCAGCGTTGATGAGACTGCACGTCGTTTGAAAATATGCGTGGGATCTGTGATCCGCCTGATCCGAGCAGGCATACTGCCTGCCGAGCAGCTTATGCCTTGCGCCCCGTGGAAGGTCCCGCTGGAGGCGCTGGAATCAGAGCAGGTAAAGACAGGCGTGCAGGATGTAATCGCAAGAAGACCGCTCAAAGTGCTTCAGTATCACCAAAACAAAACTCTCAAGCTACCCGGCTTCTGAAGGAGGATGCATCATGAAAGACGATCCCCGCGACGGCCGCGAAAGACAAAGACGTGGCCGGAATAGGGCTGCGCGTTGAGCACCGTCTGCACCTGGGCGCTTAACCCATAAAACCCTCGCCGCATATCGGTCACGCCGGCGGCGATCCAGATCTTCGTTCCCGTGCGCAAATCGATCACGGCCGCAGGCTTTCCAAAACCGCCCGCAGTAGTGCCGCATCCACACCGCTTTCCACGCGAATCTTCACGCGCCCGGACAACTCGATATGGATGGCGCCGCCCTGTACAGCAGCCATGGGCTTGATCAAACTCTTCTCCGTGACAGCCGCATCCACGGTAACGACGCTCGCATCCGCCGCTGTAAGAACCACGGGCAACAACGCAGCAGACCTCTGACCCTTCAGTTCAAGCTTGCCCTTGAGATAGGCTCGCCGCCAATCGAAAACCTGATGCGCGTTCACGCCTTCGGCCTGCGCCACCTTCGCTACGCTTGCCCCGGACTGAAGGGTCAACTCCACGATCCGCCGCTTCTCGGCAACCGTTCGGTATACCCGCTTGCCACTGCCTGAGTTCACGCCCTCTTCATGGTCCATCAACCCATCGTTCAGGGCTATGCCACCACTGATCCAGATGGAATCTCCGAACACTTACGCCCATCAAGCGCATACGAGCAAATCTGTGGCGGAAAAGACCTCGGCCCCAACCTATTGGGGCATGCTGAAGCAACCAGATACTCAGTAGCGATCTAGTTCAACCCGCAAACGCAGGTTCTCGATGTGCAGATCGTCGGCGCGCCGCTTCTCACCGTCGCGCTCCCCTGCCAGCGCGCTGCGTTCCAACAACAACGTGCGCACCAGCGCCTTTAACGATCCATTGTCATCGGGCGCCTCAACTAAGTTGTCTGTGGGAGGCGCATAGTATAGACGAGTAAGTTGCAGTCGGAGTTACTTACACCGCGATCTTTTCCTCGTTATCCTGCCTGGTTCGCGCTCTCCGCTCGTAACCCGGCGCCCGCTTCAGCTTCGTCATGTCGATCCCATCCAGAATCATCGCCAACTCGCTGGCCCGCAATTCCACCGAGCGCGCTCCGTCCTTGACGCGCGGCAGCTTGAAAACTCTTGCCTCCAGCCGCTTGCACCACAAGACAAATCCGTCGCGATCCCACGTCA
>JASHUH010000315.1 GCA_030040115.1 Acidobacteriaceae bacterium
GTCGTTCTTTCCGGGGATGTGCCGCTGATCCGGCCGGAGACGATCGAGCGCCTGTGGCGCTTGCACGAGGCTGAGCGGACCGCCATGACGCTCTTGAGCGCGCGACCCCAAGATCCCACGGGCTACGGGCGCGTGGTGCGCAAAGCTCCTGGAGAGCCGGACGTGGAAGCCATCGTGGAGCAGAATTCGCTGGCGCCGGGACAAGAGAAGGTGGGCGAAATCAACGCCGGTATTTACGCCTTCCGCGTGGCTCCGCTGCTAGCGCACGTGGATGAGCTAAAAAATGAAAACCCGCACGGCGAGTTCTACCTCACGGACATGGCCGCAATTCTGCGCGGCGCGGGCGAACGCGTGGTGGCCGTGGAGGCGCCCGACGCCGCCGAGGTGCTGGGCGCCAACACCATCGCCGAGCTGGTGGCCCTGGACGCTCGTTTGCGCGCCGAGACGGCGGCGCGGCTGATGGCGGAGGGGGTGACGATTTTTCGTCCGGAGACCTGCGTGATCGACGCCGAAGTGGAGGTGGGGCCGGACACGGTGATCGAACCGTTTGTGCAGTTACTGGGCGCGACGCGCATCGGCTCCGACTGCACCATCCGCTCCTTCACAGTCATCGAGAACTGCACGCTAGGCGACGGGGTGCTGGTGCAGTCCGGCTGCATGCTGGAAGCGAGCAGCGCAGGGGACCGAGCCAGCATCGGTCCGTTCACGCATTTCCGCCCCGGTGTGGAGCTTGGGCCGGAAGCGCACGTGGGCAACTTTGTGGAGATCAAGAAGGCGCGGCTGGGCAAAGGGACGAAAGCCAACCATCTGACTTATCTGGGAGACGCGGAAATCGGCGAAGGCACCAACATCGGCGCCGGCACGATCACCTGCAATTACGATGGCGTGAACAAATATGTGACCCGGATTGGCAAGGGAGTGTTTGTGGGCAGCGATTCGACGCTGGTGGCGCCGGTTCAAATCGAAGACGGGGCATACATTGGCGCCGGCTCCTGCATCACCCGGGATGTGCCCGCGGATGCTTTGTCAGTGGGGCGGGCGCGCCAGGTGACGAAAGAGGGTTGGGCGGCGGCGCGCCGGGCGCAGCGCGACAAAAAGGAATAGCCTTTTGCGCAAGATGATCGGGTGGCCAAGATCTGCAGGTTTGCTGCAACGATGCGACCCTAGGGAAACTCCTAGGTCAGGTCGACGCACGGCCCATGGGACGGATGGGCTTCCAAAAAACCGATTGCAATTCGAAAATGAGAATGATGTAATCGGGAACAGCATTCCCCTCCGGGATTGAAGTTATGCTCGGGCCCCGCCGCGGTGACGCGACCAATGAGAGACACCGGGGGCAGAAATCGGGTTGGCAGTGAACTTTCCAGGGCCTGAAGCAACCGCACAATCGGACCCCCGGCGAAAAAATGAGGCGGCCTCTTCGGATGGAACGAAGCGTAAGATTGCCCGCATCCTGATCGTCGATGACGAACCGCATGTGCGGTCGATGATGGGCTCCGCACTGGAACGGCACGGATACGATGTCACGTTGACGGGCAGCGGCCGCGAAGCCCTCGACGCCCTGAGCCGCAATGCATTCGACCTGGTGCTGACCGACATTGTGATGCAGGACATCGACGGCATCTCTCTGCTGGAACGCATCCCCGAGCAGCAACCCAATCTTCCTGTGGTCATGGTCACGGCCATTCATGACATCGGCGTGGCCATCGACGCGATGCGGCGGGGGGCATACGACTACCTGCTGAAGCCGTTCGAGCGCGGCCACCTTCTGGGCACGGTGGAGCGCGCCCTCGAGCATCGTCAAGTGCTCGAAGAGAGCCATAATTACCAGCAAAGCCTGGAGCAGATGGTGCGGGCGCGCACGGAGATGCTGCGCCACGCGATGGAAGATCTGGAGCACTCCTACGACGTAACGCTTGAGGCCCTCGGGGACGCGCTCGATCTCAAGGATTCCGAGACGGAGGGACACTCGAAGCGGGTGACGGCGTACACTATTGCGCTGGCGCGCGCCATGGGCATCGCGCCGGCGGAGATCAAGGTGATTGCCCGCGGCGCGTTCCTGCACGACATCGGCAAGATGGCGATACCCGACAACATCCTGCGCAAGCCCGGCAAGCTGAGTGCAGACGAGCAGGAAATGATGCGGGAGCACTGCACGCGCGGCTATCACATGTTGCGCAAGATTCCTTTTCTGGCCGGGGCCGCGGAAATCGTGTTTTGCCACCAGGAGCATTTCGACGGCAGCGGCTATCCCAATGGGCTGCGGGGCCGCGAAATTCCCATTGGGGCGCGTATTTTCGCGATCGCCGACACGCTGGACGCCATCACCAGCGATCGGCCGTACCGCAAATCGCGCAGCTTCGACGCGGCGCGGGAAGAGATCCTGCGCTGCTCGGGAACGCAGTTCGACCCCGCGGTGGTGGAAGTCTTCCTGAAGATTCCCAACGAGCTGTGGCAGGAGTTGCGCTCGGAGATCAGCGGGCAGAACAAGCGCTTCTCCACCTTCGAGACGACACAGCCCGGCAAGCTGGCCTAAAGTGGTCTGGCCGCGCATGGCGCTACGCTGCTCGATCACCGCCGGAGGGCCTTGAAGGGGCGACGAGCAAAGCTCGAATCGAAAGCAGGGTTCGCGCGGGCCTCTTATAATGATCTCCATAGCGATGGCTGTGGAGACGGAGATCAAGTTCCGCGTTGCCGACCTGAGGGAGCTCAACCAACGAATCGAGGCCGCAGGTTTCCGCTTGCAGACGCCGCGCGCGTTTGAGAGCAACGTGCTCTACGACACGCCGGACCGGAAGATGCGCGCACGGACGGAGATTCTGCGCATTCGCAGCTACGCCGGCCGCTGGACGTTAACCCACAAGCGGCTCCCGGCCGAGGGGCCCGGCGAAGACCGGCACAAGCACCGCATGGAGACGGAAACCGATGTCGCCGACGGCGAGGTGCTGGCCGAGATTTTTGTTGCTCAGGCCCAGCGCAACAAAAATCTCGGCGAGGTGCTGGCCGAGATTTTTGTTGCGCTGGGCCTGAGCGCCGCCTTCCGCTACGAGAAATGGCGCACCGAGTGGACGGATGGGGAGGGCCACTGCGTGGTGGACGAAACGCCCATCGGGGACTACGCGGAGCTGGAGGGTCCGGCGGAGTGGATCGATCGCGTGGCGCCGCTGCTGGGCGTGAGCCGCTCCGACTACGTGACGTTGAGTTACGGCCGGCTTTTCGATCAGTGGCGGGAAAAAAATCATTCGCCTGCCGAACACCTGACCTTCGCGGCTGTGGCGCCGGTTGCCAAGGCCAAATAACCGGCAACGCCGCGCCTTACTCACCTTGGTTTTGCCTCTTCGGCATCGAGAGCGGCGCGGTCCACGCCGGTTTGGCCGCCGGAAACGATTTTCATGGGAAGCTTTGCCGTCCAGAAGACCTCTTCTTGGCAATCTATGGCAGGATTCTACGTCAGCAGGGTTACGTCCGCAGCGAATTCGCCGCCACCAACGCCGGAGTGTATTTTTGCTCCCCGGCGCAGCCATTACTTTGATCATCAGAACTGCGAATTGGCCTCATCGCGCCGGGAGCGCCGCCGATAAGCCGACTAAGGGATCTCGCATGCACCGGCTGCGAAACCTTGAGGCAAACCAAACGGGCTCACGCCTGATCTATGATCAGAAATGGCCTCACCCGAGGAATGGCGTCCGCCGATGACGGCAGGCGAGGCTGATTGCTTGGATCAGTCGCGCTGGCGGGTTGGTAAGGTTCGCGTAAATCTTCGCGGCCAAGAGGGGGAAGGGGGCAGATTGCGCCTTCCGCGCGACTCGGGGGCGCGCGCAGCATTTAATTTGGCGACGCGGAGGGGCAGCGAAGAACCGGTCCACCACTTTGTGTCCGTCGACGGTTCCTGGAGCGCACGGAGCCGGAGGAGCTACATCCGCAAAGGACGGATGGGCGAGTGTGAAACGGGATGATGCCTGAAATTCACGAAAATTCCCACAGCGGCGGTAGCACTGCTCTGTCGGTGGCCGTAATCGGTCCGGACGAGGCGCGCCGCCGAACCGTGGCCGAGGCCCTCGGCAACGGGCAATCGCT
Organism: Acidobacteriaceae bacterium; assembly: GCA_030040115.1. Taxonomy (GTDB): domain Bacteria; phylum Acidobacteriota; class Terriglobia; order Terriglobales; family Acidobacteriaceae; genus Telmatobacter. Next base: position 4,078 of record JASHUH010000315.1, read on the forward strand.
TCTGGTGCGGGAGTTTTCTTTCTATCCAGTGAGTGTGGAGGGCGCGCCCAGCGTTGCCGGTCAGGATTACGACATCTTTATCGTCGATTTGGACAGCGATCCAGACGCCGCCTTCGGACTGATCGAGGGCATCTCCGCGCGTGGGCGCGGATACGTAATGGCTTACTCGACGCAAGCGGACCTGCAATTGGCCGTGCGGTTTATGCGGGCGGGAGTGCGGGAGCTATTGACGCTGCCCCTCGATGATGCAGAAGTGGCCGCGGCGCTGGAGCGTGCGGCGCAGCATCCTCGGGCGGCGCGGCAGGGAACCCGGGCGGCGGGGAAGGTTTATGTATTTCTCGGCGCCAAAGGCGGCTGTGGGGTCACTACTCTGGCCTCAAATTTTGGCATCTCGCTGGCCCAGGAGTCGGGCCGAAGCACACTGTTGATCGACCTGGTTTTCCCCCTGGGGGACGCGGCGCTGAATCTGGGCATTTCGCCCAAGTACTCGGTGGCGAACGCGCTCCAGGATCTCTCCCGTCTCGACGAGAGATTCCTCGCTTCGCTGGTCGGCAAACACGATTCGGGTTTGTCGGTGCTGGCCGCGCCGGGGCAAGTTACCCAGGATGAACTTTCCTGCGAAGCCGTGGACCGGCTGCTGGCGGTGGCGCGCCGAAGCTTCGATCAAGTGGTGATCGACGCAGGAACCAGGATCGACCTGACCAGTTCGAGCTTATTTGAAAAGTCGTCGACGGTGTATCTGGTGACGCAGGTGGGGATCTCAGAATTGAGGAACTCGAACCGGCTGATCTCCCGGTTTTTCGCGGCTTGGGATCGAAGCCTGCAGATCGTGGTGAACCGGTATACGCCCAATGCGCTGCTTTTCGACGATGCGCAGATCACGAAGGCGCTGACCCGGGCGGCCCAATGGAAAATACCGGACGATTACGCAACGGCTCGCCGAACACGGAACGCGGCCACGCCGATCGCGATGGGCCACTCGTCGATTGCGCAGGCGATCCGGCAGATGGCGCGGACGGCGTGCGGATTACCCGTTGAGGAAGAGAAGAAGAAGGGCGTCTTCAGGCTCTTTCGGGTCAACGGGTAACGTTTCCGACCGCGTAAATTCTTACCTGCGCATCCCGGTTTCCCAGGTCTCAAAATCGAGATCTCCACCCCAGCGAGCACAAATCATGCGCTGGGCACCCCGGACCTGGGGCGCCGTAGATTGGTCCCCTAGCGGGAGTTTACTGCGAACTCTGATGGTCCGGTGTTTTACTCAGCGGTAATCGATTGTTCCACAAGGAGCTGCTCCGCGACCGCCGCGTGGCTTTGCGTATTACCCTATATTAACTAGTACTACTGTGTTAGAAAGTTGATTCCCTTCCGTAACGATAGTTGTGCTCGCGGGGCAAGATGGCTATAGGTGGTGATCATGAGCGCAACCAGCAGCATCTCAAGTGCCGACAGCAGCGTCTGACGAAGTATCTGGACTTTCTGGCCGCAGTCGCGGGGCACGCAGATCGCGCGGTTCCGCTCAGCTTGGATTGCACCGGCTTGTTGCCGCCGGCGAACGCAAGTCGGTCGAACCGATGGCCGCGCGTCTTGCCGCGGAGAACGTGCGGCGGCAGTGGAACGAGCCAGGGAAATTGTGCTGGGCCGGAAGGGCTTGTCGGCGCGAGATGCGGTCCATCTGGCCGCGATGCAGATCCACGGCATCCAGAAGATATTGAGCTTCGATCGAGGATTCGAAGGCTTCCCCGGAATCACCCGCTTGTCCTGAGGCGGACAGTTGGCAGGTTCGATTCGGTTCTGCCCACGCCTAGGTTCCCCATTGCCGACAACCGTGCCGAACATTCGGAGCCGACTATCTTTGGCTCTTTCTATGGTTCAGTTTGGCGCACCCGATCAAAACCGCGATGCCACAGGTTCCAAGCCCTAGGATCTCTGCCATGCCTTTATCTCTGCGGTTCATCGCGAAGAAGTCTTCTAGAGAATTGACTTTCCCGCCCGCTGCCCCGGCCAGTCAGAGCGTATAAGGGATCCTCACTCCAGCCGTACCTCGAGGAAAATCGCGGGTGTTGCGGGTGACAAGGGTACGCCCGGAGACTTCGGCAGTTGCCTGAAGCACCGCGTCCGGCAGCTTGATTTTGCGCGCGCGGCGAACACGAAACGCACGCTCGGCAACCTCGGACGTAAGCGCCAAAGTATGAAAGTTGAGCAGAAATGCGCGAGTACTACCCTCATCGACGGGAGTTGAACCGACCATGACCTCCATCCAGGTGACGATGCTGATGGCGCGGTCGGAATAGCGGTCCAGTTCAATGCGGGCCTGGGGACGAGAGCTGAGGTAATCAATCAGGATATTGGTATCGAACAACACTGGCGCGTCTACCATTCCGCCCGGATCCTTTCCTGATACTCCAGACCATCCTCAGGATGGCTCGCCCACAGTCCGAACGCTTCATGATTCATCGTTTTCCGATAGGGAGCGAGCGCGGTTACAATCGCTCGACGTACAAACTCGGCACGGGAAATCTCCAGCTTCTTCACAATGGTTTTGAGCAGTTTGAAATCCTTGTCCGGTATGTCAATGAGGGTTCGCATGAACGCTCCGCGATATATGGAAAGTATATCACGATTTGCTTCCTGGATATATCATGATGTATCGGGCGGCGACGCCCGTAGTTCCTCCCTACCGAATGAGTCTCCGGCAATCGTTACCTTTGCCGATTTTGCGCCCGCGGCGGTGTACGGTCACGCTGGGCCGCGCTTCCGGAACCCATGGAAAATCAGCAGGTTGCATAGATCGTGCAACCGCCTGCCGCTGACTTCACTCTAATCAAGTGAAACCACCAGTGTATCCACAGAGCAGGATGTGCGCGCCGTTGGCGCGAACCGCAGTGGAGTCGGCAGACAAGTTTTGACGCCGTGCTGCCGCGATGACTCAGAACCCAAAAACCGGGGGATGCATGAACAGCTTATCCAGACGGGAGTTTCTTCTTCTCAGCGATTTCGACCAGACGCTCAGCTTCAACGATTCCGGCCTGGTGCTTGCCGAAATGATGGAAATTCCGAATTTTCAAGGGCATGTGCGCAAGCTCGCCTAGACCAACCTGGTGCAGCAAGGCGGCGAACTCGCGTACCTGCTGGTCCACGAGCGCGCATTCAGAGAGGTTCGTAAAAAGCACCTGCGCGAGGCGGGTAAGAAGGTGCGGCTCAAGAGACACATTCTTCTCTTATCCAAGCTGCTCGAAGACATCGGCGGCTGCCATTTTGCGTTTTATGTGGTGTCGGCCGCGCCCCAGGAGATCGTCGAATCGGCGCTGGAGGGTATTGTTCCCGCCGATCACATCTACGCCAGTCAACTGGCGTTTGACGAAGAGGGCCGCGTTGCCGGGGTTTCAACCCTTCGCGCCGGCTATGGCAAGGTGGTGATACTCGACGAACTGCGGGCGCAAGCGCCCATCGGCCACAATCGGCTGGTGTACGTGGGCGACGGCAGTTCCGACGTGCACGTGATGCTGCACGTCAACCGGCTGGAGGGATTGACGATTGCGGTCTCGGAGAACCGCTTTCTTGCGCAGATCGCCAAGCGCTCGGTGCTGAGCGATGACGCGCTCAGTATTCTGGCGCCCATCGCAGAAGAAATCCTGGGCTGGAAAACGGCGGAGATTCGCGCCTTCTTCGAGCAGCACGGCTTTATCCTGCGCGAATGGGAGAAAGTGCAAACCGACCGGCTGAGTATCGTGAGCGCGGCGCAGGAGGCGGAGACGCACACGAGCGCGGACAGGGCGCTGGAGGAAAAGAGCGAGGCGTTTCCGCACATGGGCGACGGGCGCATGGGCGTGGACTGTACGCCTGCGGCGGCGCGGGTTACGGCCCAGCCCCAGCCGGTGCGAACGGAACGAAAACCCTCGGAAGCCGGCAGCCGCGTGGAGCCAGTGATTGCGCAGGGGGGCCGGAGATAAGAATAGAGTCCGTTGTGCGCGGCGCGGAAGGCGGTCCGCTTTTTGCCCCGGGGAAAGGCAGGCTGAGCCACAACCGTGAAATTCGTGGTTGGGGTGGTAGTCTGGAGATTCACCTGCATGTTTGCCACTTCACAGCACGCGCACTTTATTGGCATCGGCGGCATCGGCATGAGCGGCATTGCCGAGATTCTGCTGAGCCTGGGCATGAAGGTATCAGGCTCGGATCTGCGGCGGAGCGCGGTGACGGAACGGTTGGCGCGGCTGGGCGCGACCATTTATGAGGGCCACGCGGCGGGGAACGTGGACGGGGCGACGGTGGTGGTGACCAGCTCGGCGGTGAGCGCGGGCAATCCGGAAGTAATGGAGGCGCAGGCGCGGAAGATTCCCGTGATTCAGCGCGCGGAAATGCTGGCCGAGCTGATGCGGCTGAAGTACGGGATCGCGATTGCGGGCATGCACGGCAAGACGACGACCACCTCGATGGTGGCGGCGGTGCTGACGGCGGGCGGGTTGGACCCCACGGTGGTGGTGGGCGGGCGCGTGGATGCGCTGGGCTCGAATGCGCGGCTGGGCACGACGCAATACCTGGTGGCCGAGGCCGATGAGAGCGACCGGTCGTTCCTGAAGCTTTCGCCGATTCTGGCGGTGGTGACGAACCTGGACCGCGAGCACATGAACTGCTACCGCGACATGGCGGACGTGGAGCGGGCGTTTTTGGATTTTATGGACCGCGTGCCGTTTTACGGGGCGGTGACGGCGTGCGCGGACGATGCGCGGCTGAAGTCGATTTTGCCGCGGGCGCGGCGGCGCGTGTTCACTTATGGCGCGGCGGCGGAGGCCGATTTCCGGCTGGAATTAATGGATGCGCAAGCGCCACTGTGCCGTTCGCGGTTCGAGGTGCGCACGGCGGCGGGCAGGCTCGGCCCTTTCGAGTTGCACGTGCCGGGGCGGCACAACGTGCTGAACGCTACGGCGGCGGTGGCGGTGGCGCGGCAACTGAATGTGCCGGAAGAAAAGATCGCCGAGGGGCTGGCGCGCTTTGGCGGCGTGGACCGGCGCTTTCAGCAATTGGGCGCGGCGCGCGGCGTGGTCGTGGTGGACGATTACGGGCACCATCCCACGGAGATTCGGGCGACGCTGGCGGCGGCGC
>JASHUH010000316.1 GCA_030040115.1 Acidobacteriaceae bacterium
AGGTCGAACTGCAGGGTCACGTTGGTGCTGCCCAGCGAGCTCGACGACGTCATTTCCGTGATCCCGGCGATGTGGCTGAACTGGCGCTCCAGCGGCGTGGCCACCGAGGCCGCCATGATCTGCGCGCTGGCCCCGGGCAGGCTGGCGCTTACGCTGATGGTCGGAAAATCCACCTGCGGCAGCGGCGCCACCGGCAGCACCGAATATCCGATCGCTCCGGCAAGGGCCACGCCGACGGTCAGCAGCGTGGTGCCCACGGGCCGGTGGATAAACGGCGACGAAAGGCTCACACGCCCTCCGTGACGGTCTGCGACTCCTGGCGCTTTGGCGCGTGCGAAATGTGACGGCCGGTGATACGCTGCCCAAGCCGGTCGAAGAAGACATAAATCACCGGCGTGGTGTAGAGGGTAAGCACCTGGCTCAGCAACAACCCGCCCACCATCGAGATCCCCAGCGGATGGCGCAGCTCCGAACCCAGCCCTCTGCCCACGGCCAGGGGAACGCCTGCCAGCATCGCCGCCATGGTGGTCATCATGATCGGCCGAAAACGCAGCAGGCTGGCCTCGAAGATCGCCGCCTCGGAATCCTTGCCCCGCTCCCGTTCCGCCTCCAGCGCAAAGTCGACGATCAGAATGCCATTCTTATTCACAATGCCGATGAGCAGAATGATGCCGATGATGCCCACGGCATTCAAATCCTGGCCGAAAAGCATCAGCGCCAGCAGCGCTCCTACGCCTGCGGACGGCAGCGTAGAGAGAATGGTGATGGGATGAATGAAGCTTTCATACAAAACGCCGAGAACAATGTAAACCGTCACCAGCGCGGCCAGAATGAGCAGCGCCTCGTTGGAAAGCGAATTCTCGAATGAAGCCGCGGTTCCCTGAAAGCCGGCCTGCACACTGGCCGGAAAATTCAGCCGCTTGACCACGCTATTGATCTGGTTGATGGCCGTGCCCAGTGAGGCGCGCGGAGCCAGATTGAACGAGACCGTCACCGAGGGGAACTGCCCCTGGTGGTTGATCGACAACGCTTCGGTGGTCGGCGCGGCATGGGTAAAGGCGCTCAGCGGAATGGCGTTGGCGCCGACTGACGAGGTAGTCAAAGTCGAACCAGCCGGCGGGACGGAACCGGCAAGCACTCCGGCCGGCGCCGTCAGCACCGCCGACGACGGCGTGTAGATGACCGGGGCCGTCAACGCGTTCGAGCCCGCCGACGCCGAGGCCGATTGCGAGTAGGATGTGGACGCGCCCGCCCCCGTCGCGCTCGACGACGCATTGGTCTGAATGTACAGATTGCCGAGATCGTTCGGGTTCTGTTGCCATTGCGGCGCCGTTTCCAGCACCACGTGATACTGATTCAGTTGCGTATACAGGGTGCTGATTTCCCGCTGCCCAAACGCGTCATAGAGCGTGTTGTCAATCGTGGTCGGCGCAATCCCCAGCCGCGACGCCGTTACCCGGTCGATCACCAGTTGAATCGCCTGCGCTCCCGTCTGCTGGTCCGTCGCCACGTCTTCCAGGTCGGGCAGCTTCTGCAACTGGCCCACGAACTTGTCCGCCCACTCGTTCAGCTCCGCGGTGTTCGGATCCTCGAGCGTGTACTGGTATTGCGTCCGGCTCACCCGGTCGTCCACCGTGATGTCCTGCACCGGCTGCATGTACAAGTGGATCCCTGCTACCTGTTGCAGCTTCGTCTGCAGCCGCCGGATCACGTCCGAAGCGCTGATGTGACGCACATCGATGGGCTTCAAGTTGATTGAGATTCGTCCGCTGTTCAGCGTGGTGTTGATTCCGTCCGCGCCGATGAACGACGATAGGCTCTCCACCGCCGGGTCCTGAAGAATGATCTGCGCCAACTGTTTCTGCTTTTGCTCCATCGCCTCGAAGGAGATCGATTGCGAAGCCTGCGAAATCCCCTGAATCACTCCCGTGTCCTGCACCGGGAAGAAGCCCTTGGGAATGACGATATAGAGCACCACGGTCAGCACCAGCGTCGCCAGCGCCACCAGCAGCGTGATCGTCTTGTAGCGCAGCACCACCGTCAGCGTGCGCCCGTAAAAGCCGATGAGGCTGTTAAACATGTGCTCGGAGACACGATAAAAGCGGGTCTGCTTCTCCTCCGGGTTGTGGCGCAGGATGCGCGAGCACATCATCGGCGTCAAGGTCAGCGAAACCACCGCCGAAATCAAGATGGTGACCGCCAGCGTGACGCCGAACTCGCGGAACAGCCGCCCCACCACGTCGCCCATGAACAGCAGGGGGATGAGCACGGCGATCAGAGATACGGTCAGCGATATGATCGTGAAGCCGATTTGGCCGGCGCCGGTCAGCGCCGCATCCAGGGGCGACATGCCCTCTTCCAGAAAGCGGCTGATGTTCTCGATCATGACAATCGCGTCGTCCACCACAAATCCGGTGGCGATCGTCAGCGCCATCAGCGACAGATTGTCGAGCGAGAAGCCCAGCAGATACATGGCCCCGAAGGTGCCCACCAGCGACACGGGGACCGCCACGCTGGGAATGATGGTGGCGTGAAGGCTGCGCAGGAACAGGAAGATCACCATCACCACCAGGGCGATGGTCAGCATCAGTTCGAACTCCACGTCGTTCACTGACGCCTGGATGCTGGTGGTCATATCCGTCAGCGTCGTCACCCGGATCGACGCCGGCAGATTCGCTTCCAGTTGGGGCAGCACCTTGCGGATGCTGTTCACCACCGTGATGGTGTTCGCGCCCGGTTGCCGCTGGATGTTCACGACGATGGCTGGCGTCGTGTCCATCCACGCGGCCTGCTTGGTGTTCTCAACGCCGTTCACCACGTTGGCTACGTCTCTCAGAAACACCGGCGCCCCGTTGACGTAGGAAATCACCAGGTCTCTGTACTGGTTCGCCTGCGTGATCTGATCGTTGGCGTCGATCTGGTAATCCAGTCGCGGCCCGTCGAAATTGCCCTTCGCCGAGTTCACGCTCGCGTCCACCAGCGCCGAGCGCACATCTTCCATATTCAGTCCGTAGGAGGCCAGTTGCGTCGGGTTCACCTCGATGCGCACCGCCGGCTTCTGCCCGCCGCTGATGCTCACCAGGCCCACTCCGTTCAGTTGCGAGAGCCGGGGCGCCAGCCGCGTATCCACCAGGTCCTCCACCGTCGAAAGCGGCAGCGTGTCCGAGCTGATCGCCAAGGTGAGAATCGGCGCGTCCGCCGGATTGGTCTTGTTGTACACCGGCGGGACGGGTAAA
>JASHUH010000317.1 GCA_030040115.1 Acidobacteriaceae bacterium
GGAACGAGGGATGGCCGAGGCGCGGGACGCTTTCGAAAGCACGCTCGAACAGATGAAGCCGCTGCTCGAAAGGATGAAATCTCGCAAAGGACCTCCCCCGCAATGAAGAGAATCATTCCCTCGCTTTTCCTGCTCGCAGCATTCAGCTTTGCAACCAGTGAGTTGACGGGTTGCAAAGGGACGCCGCCACCACCAAATGAAAAAGACGCAACTGCGGTCTGGAACTATATCCACCGGAACCTTCACACGCAGGAACTGCTGAGCTTGACGAAAACTAACGGGCAAATGCAGCAGGTCGACGGCGGTCAGGTTTACACGTTGTATTACGAAGCAAAAGTGAAGGACTTGGTCCAGTTGGGAAATAGAACTCCCGGGACGATCGAGACTTATCAGAGCAACTACGGGTTTCGCTGGACTGAAAAGGGGTGGCTGGGGCCGGACAATCAAGTCTATCCGGCTCATTGATAGCAGTTCACTTTGCTGACGCTCGTTTGACCGAATTGAGAATGCGTCCTAGTACTACAGTTGTAATTGAGTGATATTCTAAGGGTGCTCAGGCAGACCCCGCGCTCAAGGGATGGAAAAGGCAATCGCAGGATGGAAGAATGAGTTGGTGCAGGTACACCGGCGGATGGGAGATTTGTTTGCGCGCGCGGAGGTGCGGGAGCGCAGCCTGGCCTATCTGGAAGGCTTGCTGAGCCATTGCGAACGGAAGAACAGCTGGCAGGTGGCGGAGTGGGCCGGGGAAGCATCGCCGTATGGAATGCAGTATTTGCTAGATCGGGCGCGGTGGGATGCGGCTACGGTCCAGAGCCGGCTCTGTGAGTACGTGAAGGAAGAGTTGGGCAGCCGGGATGCGGTGCTGGTTGTGGATGAGACCGGATTTCTGAAAAAGGGTATTCGTTCGGCCGGAGTACAGCGACAGTGCAGCGGGACAGCGGGGCGGATGGAGAACCGCCAAGTCGGGGTGTTTCTTTGTTATGCCAGTGAGCGCGGTTACGTGCTGCTGGATCGGGAGTTGTATCTTCCTCGGCAGTGGATGGAGGACGGCCCGCGCTGCCGGACGGCGGGCATTCCCGAAGAGGTTCAGTTTCAGACCAAGCCGATGCTGGGCAAACGGATGCTGGAGAGGGCTTTTGCGGCCGGTATTCCCTGCGCCTGGGTGGCCGGCGATGAAGTCTATGGTCATGACGGCAGGCTGCGCCGTTGGCTGGAAGGACAGCATCAGCCCTATGTGTTGGCCGTAGCCGCAGATCAACGCTTGTGGCGAGAGGACCTGCGCCAGCACCGTGTCGATGCGCTCGCCATGCAAGTGCCCAGGCGGGCCTGGAAGCGTCTTTCGGCTGGCCACGGCGCCAAGGGAGAACGGCTCTACGACTGGACGCTTCTGCCCTGGGCGGAGCAGGAGGGCTGGAAGCACACGCTGCTGGTGCGGCGCAGTGTGGAACAAGAACCGGAGTACGCTTTCTATTTCACCTATGCCCCAAGCGAGAAAAGCACTCTGAAGACCTTGGCGGCCGTGGCCGGACGGCGTTGGGCGGTGGAGAGCGCCTTCCAGATGGCCAAGGGCGAATGCGGCCTGGACCACTACGAAGTCCGGCGCTGGCGGGGCTGGTATCGGCACATCACCTTGTCCATGTTGGCCCTGGCGGTGCTGACCGTGCTGCGCGCGCGGGAGAAAAAAACCTTCCTCCCGCAAGGTTCCTCGCAGCGTGCCGGAAATCCGGCGTTTGCTCGCTTTCGTGCTGCGCGGGGGCTGGCACGGCCTGGAGCATCTGCTGCACTGGTCTGACTGGCGACGGCAACATCAGTTTCTGGCCCAGTTCTTCCACTACCGAAAACAGAACCGCTTGCTCCTCGCTACATAATTTACAACTGTAGTACTAAAGTAATCTGCTGAAATAAGATTTCTCTGCCCATGCTTCCGCACGGCGGAGCTCGAAACGCCACTCCCGCCTGACTCATTCCCGAGGTAACAGCGAAGAGGCGCGAGTTTTCTTTCCATTCTTGCACGATAGAAATCCAGATATGAAAAACGGCGGATCCCTTTAACTGGATGTGCAACTCCACCTAAACTCTTGCGCGGTTTGGCCGATGGCGAAGGTAGACAGATCAAAGCTGAGCGATCCGCTGCCGCCAGGCAGATGCTCCACTGAGCACTGAGAAAGACGCCATGCAAGAGGATCAGGAAATTGTTCAGGAGTTTCTTGTCGAAAGCCACGAGAATCTTTCCCGCCTGGACCAGGATATGGTCGAACTCGAATCCCGCCCCGAGGATGCGGCGCTGCTGGCGAGTGTCTTCCGCACCATGCATACCATCAAGGGCGCTTGCGGATTTCTGGGGTTCACGGTCCTGGAGAAGATTGCGCATCGCGCCGAGGGTTTGCTGGCGCTGTTGCGCGATGGCCGGCTTCGCCTCAATCCGCCGCTCGTCTCCTTAATTCTGGAAGCAGTGGACGCCACCCGCAGCGTGCTCGCGCAAATCGAGGCCACCGGCCAAGAGGGATCGGAAAGATTCGACCAACTGATCGACCGCCTGGAGGCGGCGGCGCAGGAGAATCGATCCCGTCCTGTTGAGCCAAACCCCGCGGCTGCGCCCCCTGAACAGGCTGCTTTGCGAGCCGACCCGGCGAAGCCCGAGGACGAAACCGCCAAATCGTCCGCGTCGGCCGACGCCAATATCCGCGTCGGCGTGGGGCTGCTCGATAAGCTGATGGATCTGGTGGGCGAACTGGTTCTGGCTCGGAATCAGATTCTGCAATTCTCGACCGGCCGTGAAGACGCTGCACTCAACGCCACCTCGCAGCGGTTGAATCTGATCACGACGGAGCTGCAGGAAAACGTCATGAAGACGCGCATGCAGCCCATCGGGGTGGTTTGGAACAAACTGCCGCGCCTGGTCAGAGACCTGTCCTTGAGCCTGGGCAAGCAGGTCCACCTGGAGATGGAGGGCGCCGAGACCGAGTTGGACCGGACCATTATCGAGGCCATCAAGGACCCGCTCGTCCACCTGGTGCGCAACGCCTGCGACCATGGCGTCGAAGCGCCGGAAGCCAGACAGCGGGCAGGCAAACCCGCACAAGGCGTGCTGAGCCTGCGCGCCTATCACGAAGGCGGGCAGGTCAATATCGAAATCGCCGACGACGGCGCCGGCATCGATGTCGCGCGCGTGCGGCAAAAAGCTGTCGAACGAGGGCTGCTGAGCGCCGAGCTGGCGCAGAAGATCTCCGATCGGGAGGCGTTCAATCTCATTTTCAGCCCGGGCTTCACCACCGCCGCCACGGTCAGCAACGTATCCGGCCGCGGAGTGGGGATGGACGTGGTTCGGACGCACATCGAGAGGATCGGCGGCATCGTCGATCTTTCCAGCCGCCCCGGCGAGGGAACCACGGTCAAGCTCAAGATTCCGCTGACGCTGGCCATCATTCCCGGCCTGCTGGTCACCAGCGGCGGCGAGCAATTCGTCATTCCCCAGGTGAGTTTGCTCGAACTGATCCGTCTCGACAGCGGTTCCTCCGAGAAACGCATTGAATACGTGCACGGCACGCCCGTGTACCGGTGCCGCGGCGCACTGTTGCCCATCGCATATTTGAACGACGTGCTCGGCCTCCAGCCCTCCCGCAGTGGCGACGCGGTCAGCATCGTGGTTCTCCAAGCGGAGGACCGGCAGTTCGGCCTGGTGGTCGACGGCATCAGCGACACCCAGGAAATCGTGGTGAAGCCGCTCGGCAAGCAGCTCAAGGGGCTCACCGTCTACGCCGGCGCCACCATCCTGGGCGACGGCCGGGTCGCCCTCATTCTCGACGTGCCGGGGATCGGCCAATGTTCGGGCGTGCTCGCCGAGTCGCAGGAGCAGGTGCGCGGCGCCGCCGAGCATACCAAACAGGCCAAAGTCGATCATCAGCGCCTCCTGCTCTTCCGGGCTGGCTCGTTCGAGCGCATCGCCGTTCCCCTTTCGCTTGTCGCACGCCTCGAGGAGATTCCCGCCGCATCGATCGAGCGGGCCGGCGGCAAGCTCGTCGTACAGTATCGCCAGCGCATTCTTCCCCTGGCGCCCCTTGCCAGCCTGTTGGAAGGGGGCAATGCGGACGCGGCGATCGGCGATCCCGCGCAAGTCATCGTGTTCAGCGATGGCGAACGAAGCCTGGGAGTTCTTGTCGACCAGGTGCTCGACATCTTCGAAGAAGCCGTCCAGGTGCGGCAGTGCGCGGCTCGGAAAGGCTTTCTCGGATCGGCTGTGGTCGGCAGGCGGATCGCCGATTTTCTCGATCTCGCATACGTGCTCGCGGCCTGCGGAGCCGAGTGGTCGCAACAGCATAAAGCCGGCGGGCCGGCTGCTACCGTGCTGGTCGCCGAACCCTCTGCCTTCACGCGCGGCCTGATCCGCAACCGGCTGGAGATGGCCGGCTACATCGTTTTGGACGCGGCGAACCTCGAGGAGGCGGTGCGCCAGCTCGAGCGGCGCGGAATCGACCTGGTCGCCAGTGCGGAGCGCCTGCCTCCCGGAGGCTGCTCGGGATTGCGCGCGCTCCTGCGAGATCGTCCCGAATGGAAGAACATTCCTGTGATTGCGCTGCGTGGAACAGAAGCGGATCTCGATGGGCAGATTGCCGAAGCGCTCCACCAAAGCGTCCCAGCGTCCGATCATTCCACGCCGCCGGCGCCCCAGCCAGCGGCAGCAACCGTTGCATGATCCAGGAGGGATGATGACCGGCACAGCCATCGCGAAAGTGGAGTCGGACCGGACGCGCGGGACTTTCGCCACGTTTTATGTCGCCGACCTGTTTTTCGGCGTCGACGTTCTCCGCGTGCAGGAAGTGCTGCGCAGCCAGCCCATGACGCGGGCGCCGCGCGGACCGGAGGTCATTGAAGGACTCATTAACCTGCGCGGCCAGATTGTCACCGCCATCGACATGCGCCGCCGCCTCCGCTTGGAGCCGCGCGCCGCCGATGCCGCGCCCATGAACGTGGTGGTGCGCACGGAAGATGGGGCGGTCAGCCTGCTGGTGGACGCCATCGGCGACGTTCTGGACGTCGAGAGCGACGCCTTCGAGCGGCCTCCCGAGAACCTGAACGCCGGCGCGCGCGCGCTGATCCGCGGAGTCTACAAGCTGGAGGACCGACTGCTGCTCGTCCTCGACACCGAGCGAACCGTAGATCTTGCCTGCGGAAGGGCGGCTCAGCAGCCGGAACAGATCTGCCCATGATTTTCAACAACCCAAGGCGCCGGGAATGGCGCTGAATCGGAATGCGAATTCAGCGAGGAGAAAGAAGGACATGACAACGTACACCAGCAAAATTCGGCGGGCAGAGCCCGGCCGGAATTCGTTTACCGGGGCCGCGGTATTGGATCCTCCGCAAGCTCGCGCCAAAGGCGCGAAAGCAGCTGACCGGCTGCAGGATGAAGTGCTGCGGTTGGTCGAGGCCTCGCAACAGGGGCGGCTCTCCGAGCGTGCGCGCGTGGAGGAGTTCGACGGGAACGATCGCAAAATACTGGAAGGCGTCAACGAAATGCTCGACGCCATCCTGCTGCCTATCGGCGAGGGCAACCGGGTCCTGGCCCAGATTTCCAAAGGGAAATTCGACGAGTTGATCGCAACCACCTACAAGGGCGACCACGAGAAGATGAAGCAGGCGGTCAACAATGTGGCCACGGTTCTGCAAGCTTTGCAGAAGGAGCTGGTGCGGCTCACGCAAGCCTCGCACGCCGGGCAGCTTTCCGAACGCGGCAACTCCGATCAGTTCCAGGGCGCGTACGCGGGCATCGTGCAGGACATCAATGAAATGCTGGACGCCATCCTGCTGCCCATCGGCGAAGGCAACCGCGTGCTGTCGCTCATTCGCGGCGGCAATCTGCGCGAAAAGGTCGAAATTGCCTGCAAGGGCGACCACGCCAGAATGAAGGACGCCGTCAACGGTGTGCATGCGTGGCTGTCGGACCTGGTCGCCTACGTGACCAAGATAGCCAACGGCGATATGACCGCAGCCATGGCCAAGGCTTCGGATCAGGACCAGATTCACGAATGGCTGGTCTTGCTGAGAAACAACATCAGCGACCTGATCTCCGAAACCGACCAGTTGGCCAAAGCCGCGCAGGATGGCAAGCTGGGCGTGCGCGCGGATGTGTCGCGCCACCGCGGAGACCTGCGCAGGATTGTCGACGGCATGAATCGCACCCTCGATCTGGTGGTCGAGCCGCTGAAAGTGGTTGCGGAAAACACCACCGCCCTGGCCTCGTCCTCGGAGGAACTGGCCGCGGTGAGCCAGCAGATGGCCGGCAACGCCGAGGAAACAGCCACCCAGGCCGACGTGGTCTCGGCGGCGTCGGAGCAGATCTCGCGCAACGTGGCCTCGGTCGCATCCGCCTCGGAGCAGATGCAGGCCTCCATCCGCGAAATCTCCAAGAACGCCGGCGAATCGGCGCGCGTGGCCAAGAACGCGGTCAGCGTAGCGCAATCCGCCAACAAAACCGTAAGCAAGCTGGGCGAGTCGAGCCAGGAGATCGGCAACGTCATCAAGGTTATCACCTCCATCGCCCAGCAAACCAACCTGCTGGCCCTCAACGCCACCATCGAGGCGGCGCGCGCCGGCGAGGCGGGCAAGGGCTTTGCGGTGGTGGCCAACGAGGTCAAGGAGCTGGCCAAGCAAACCGCGAAGGCTACCGAAGATATTGGCCGCAAAATCGAGACCATCCAGGTCGACACCAAGGGCGCGGTGGCCGCCATCGGGGAAATCGGCGCCGTCATCAGCCAGGTGAACGACATTTCCAACAGCATTGCCAGCGCGGTCGAAGAGCAGACGGTGACCACCAACGAAATCGGCCGCAGCGTCGGAGAAGCGTCGAAAGGCGTCGAGAACATCGCGCGCAACATCGGCGGTGTAGCGGCGGCCGCCAAAAACACCACCGAAGGCGCCAGCAACACCCAGAAGGCGTCGCAGGAATTGAGCCGCATGGCGGCCCAACTCCAAACTGCCGTCGCTCGATTCTCCTTCTGATTCACTCACCCGCGCGCCTGCCTGGCCCGGGCGGGCGCGCTCATCTCAGGAGTTCGTGTCCCCAAATTTATGTCGAGGGCATTGATCGTCGATGACTCCAGCGCCGTGCGCATGTTGCTGGCCCGGATCCTGCGCGATTTCGGCTTTGAGGTTCTTGAGGCCAGCAACGGCCGCGACGCGCTACGCATCCTCGCCGCCGAAACCGTCCCCATCCGCCTCGTTCTCGCGGATTGGAACATGCCGGTCATGAATGGACTGGAGATGCTCAAGCATCTGCGCCAGGATCCCAAGCACGCTTCTCTGGTGGTGGTCATGGTCACCAGCGAAAGCGATCTCAGGCAGATGACCACCGCCTTGATGGCCGGCGCCAACGAATACGTCATGAAGCCCTTCACCCGGGAAATTCTCAGAGAAAAGCTGGAGCTCGCCGGTGCTCTCGCCGGAGGCGCGGAATGAAGATCGCCAACCGTCGCATCCTTCGTCCCGGAGAAAAGATCCGGGTGCTGGTGGTCGATGACTCCGTCGTCATTCGCCGCCTGGTCGCCCATGCCCTCGAGGAAAAAGACACCATTGAGGTCGTCGGCGTGGCCGCCGACGGCGCCATCGCCCTCTCCCGCATTCCGCAGTTGAATCCCGACGTCCTCACCCTCGATATCGAAATGCCGGTGATGGACGGCATGGAAACCCTGCGTCGCGTTCGCCGCGAGTACCCGCAGACCCGCGTCATCATGTTCAGCGCCCTCACCGAGCGCGGCGCCGCCGCTACCCTGGATGCGCTGCGCGCCGGCGCGGATGACTATGCCGCCAAGGCGTCCAACGAGGGCTCGCTTGACCGCTCGCTGGCTCGTCTTCGCGAAGAGCTCATTCCCCGCATCGAGCAGTTCTTCCTGTTTCCCGGCCAGCTTCCCGCTATGAAATCATCCCTCCCGCCAACTGGGCCCGCAGGTTTGGCGCCTCCTTCTGCGGTTCCGCCGCGGGCGGTGGCCATCGGCGTCTCCACCGGCGGTCCCGCGGCGCTCACTGCGTTGCTGCCCCGTCTGCCCGCATCTTTTCCGCTGCCCGTGCTGGTCGTGCAACACATGCCGCCGCTGTTCACGCGCCTGCTCGCGGAGCGTCTGAACAACATCTGCCCGCTCGCCGTTGCCGAGGCCCAGGAGGGGGACAGCGTGCAGCCAGGAAAAATCCTCATCGCTCCCGGCGATTTCCACATGAAGGTGGTCGCGGGCGATGCGGGCCCCTTCGTCCATCTCGACCAGTCACCGCCCCAGAACTCCTGCCGCCCCGCCGTGGACGCCCTGTTTGCCTCCATGAGCGAAATCTACGCAGGCGCGGTGCTCCCCGTCATCCTCACCGGCATGGGCCAGGATGGGTTGCGCGGCTCGCGCATCCTGAAGGCGCAGGGCGCATCGCTCATCGCACAGGACGAAGCCTCGAGCGTGGTGTGGGGTATGCCCGGCGCGGTCGTCGGCGCAGGGCTGGCCAGCCAGGTAATCCCGCTCGATCGCATCGCTGAAGCCATTCTCAAAAGAGTTTGTTGCGCGTAGGATCCACAATGCCCGTTGCTGAGCCGCAGACCATCTTTCCGGAGAATTATCGCTTTCTGCAGCAGCATGTCTATGCGGAATCGGGCATCGTTCTCGAAGATCACAAGCATTACCTGTTCGAGTGCCGCCTGGCTCCCCTGGTCGCGCGCCTCGGCCTCGGCTCCATCAACCAGCTCTGCGATCTGCTGCGCGCAAACGGCAGGCAGGAGTTGAGCCGGAACGTGGTCGAGGCCATGACCACGAACGAGACCTATTTCTTTCGCGATCCCGCCCACTACAGCGCCATCCGCACCCATCTGCTGCCGCGGCTTAAACAGGAGCGTCGCGATCGCCGGCGCCTGCGCTGCTGGTCGGCCGCTGCGTCCACCGGCCAAGAGGCGTACAGCCTCGCCATGGCCCTGCTCGAAGACGGCTTTGCCGAATGGACGGTCGAGATCCTTGGAACGGATTTGTGTTCCCGCGTCGTCCAGCGCGCGCGCGCCGCGCGATATCAGCAGATTGAGGTGAATCGCGGACTCCCCATCGCATTCCTGGTAAAGTACTTCACCCAGGCCGGGGTGGAATGGCAACTGCGGGATGAGCCCCGGCGCATGGTGCGATTCGAACAGATCGACCTGCGCACGGACCTGCGCGCTCTGGGAACCTTCGACCTGATCTTTTGCCGCAATGTGATGATCTACTTCGACGCTCAAACCAGGTTCAGGTTACTGGAGCAGCTTCGTTGCTGCTTGACAGAGGGGGGCTGGCTGCTTCTGGGCGGGGCCGAAACGGCTGACCAAATTGACCAGTGGTTCGAACGGCGAACGTTCGCCGGAGCCACCATCTATCGAGCCAAATGAGGAGCATCGCGATGAGGATGCATGCGGCGTCCACCGGCCTGACCGATGAAATCGAGGAAATTGTCTCTTCAATTTTCGAGCATATGCTCGGCCTTTCGACCCGTCTCCGCGGCCTGCCGGGCGGCCGGAATGCCCCCACGGAACTTCATTCCATAGTCGAGGTCACAGGCCGCTGGCGCGGAGCGGTGTCGATTGCATGCACGCGGCTGCAGGCGCGATGCTTCGCAGCGCGATTCTTGTCCCTCCCCGCCCTCGAGATTGACGACCAGATTGCCTGTGACGTGCTTGGAGAGCTAACCAACATGCTCGCCGGGAACTTGAAACCGCTTTTGGCTTCGGATGTCCAGTTGTCCATCGCCACGGTCTCTTCGAACGAAAGCGAGTGCGCGCCCGATTTCGCTCCCGAAATTTGCAAGGAGTTGTTTTTCGATTGCAGCGAGGGCAGCTTCGTGACCAAGGTGTGGGCTGCTCCCGCCACTTCCTAGGCTGACATTTACTTTCGTCCACGACTCCGAGTTGCACGAAATCGGAGCGTAGGTGAGAAAGCAATCCAAATGTGGGCCATGCGCGATGCTGCAGATGCCGCCAGCCGGGGCAAGCCGGTTGCCATGGTGGTGCGAAAAGGGGCCCCGCCCTGCTCACCTGCATTGGAAGCACGCCAAAGTTCTCGAGTCGCCAAATGGTGAACGCTCGTGGTGAAGTTACACGCATCGGAAATCCAACTTTACCGAAGCTCCACCAGAAGATCCTTCCCTTCCTCGGATGTGAGCTCTGCCGCAAGACTTGCGGGAATCGGCAGGGGCGCGTTAACCCATCTGTTGCAACGGATAGGCGATACTGGGAATCATGCCGTTTACGCTTGCCCATGCCGCCGCCGCGATCCCATTTCGACGGACCGGTTTGATCATGTCGGCAATTGTGATGGGATGCTTTGCGCCCGATTTTCCCTACTTCCTTTCTCTCAACCCGCACATGTTCTTCGGCCACACGTTCGCCGGTATGTTTCTTTTCGATTTGCCGCTCGCCATTGCCGCGCTCTGGCTGTTTCACGCCGTCCTCAAGCAGCCGATGCTGATGTTTCTCCCCGCCGGTTTTCGGCGCCGGCTCCCCAGCAGCGTGAACACTTTCCCGTTCTGGCCGTGGCATCGTCTTTGGCTGATTGTGCTGTCCGTCCTGATCGGGACGGCGACGCACCTTCTGTGGGACGCGTTCACTCATCCTGACTCCTGGATCTATTGGAACTGGGCATTTCTGCGGGGATCGGTCGAGCTCCCGGTCATCGGCGCAATCCAGACCTACAAACTGCTGGAGTACGCGAGCAGCGTCTTCGGCCTCGCGGTGGTCGTCCTCTGGATTGGGCGCTGGTATCGTGGCGCCAAACCTTCTGCCGAGCCGGTCGCCCAGCCCCCGGATTCCCGGAATAGACGCGCTTTTGTGGCTGCCTTGCCGGTCCTGGCGACGCTCGGTGGCGTCTTGCGCGCCTATCGCCAGAACGGAATCCACCCGCAGATTCGGCCCATCGTGCACTTCACGGCCAATACGTTGATCACGGCCATCACATTTTTCCTGCTGGGATTGTTTGTTTACGGCGTGGTTCTTCGCCGGGGCGGGGGAGTGGCTGTCCGGGAGTAGGGCAAAACCAGAGTGGGTGCGCAGCCCTCGACGGCTCGCGAAAATCCGCGCCAACCATCATCAACGAGCGCCGCAGCCGGTTTCAATTTTTCCCGTAGGCAATGCGCCAAATCCGGCCTTTTTCCGAATCGGCCACATAGAGCGCCCCGTCCGGACCGACGGCGGCGCCAATAGGACGGTATTTTGCCCGATTGGGAGTGCTGCCGGATGCATCGAAGGCCGCGAATCCGTCGGCAAACACCGTGGGAGCGCCCGCTACCCCGTTTCGTTTGAAGGGTACGAAAACCACGTCGTAGCCATTCCGGTCGCGCGTGCCGTGCTGAACGATGAACGCGCCGTCGCGGTAGGACGCGGGAAACTGCTGGCCGGCATAGAACACCAGGTCCACTTCCGACGCGCGCCGGGATTGAAAGGTGAGCACGGGAGTCGAATACTTTCCCGCCGGCGCCGTCTTGTTCCCGTCGCCGCCGTATTCAGGCGCCATCAGTCGCAGCTTGCGGACCCCGTCGTAATAGGTGTAAGGCCAGCCAAGATCGGCGCCTTTGGCCACGCGGTGCATCTCGTCGGCGATTTGATCGTCGGCCTGCTCACTGACGATTTGCGGCCAGAACTTATGGGTGTTATCCACGCCCTGCGTGATGACGTACAGATGCCCGTCGGCGGGCGACCAATCGAGCGCCGTGGTGTCGCGAATGCCGGTGGCGAAATGCTCGCCATCGCTGGGGAACTTTTGCTCCGTCTTGTCGGCGTTGAAGCGCCAGATGCCCGCGCGGTCGGTAAGATCGGGGCATGGGTTCAATCCCACGGGCGGAGCGCCGGAGGGCGAGTTCGGATCGGTGCAACGATTCGCGGAACCCTCGAGCGCAATATACAGGTTTCCTTTTCCATCGAACGCCAGAGGGACGTTGGCGCGGTTGAAGCCAGAGTGGGGAGCCGGCATGCCTTCCACGATGATGTCGGGATCTTTCCCCGGCAACAGGCCGTCGCCGCTGAACTGAAAACGGTACACTGCCGAAGCAGAGGAGGCATACAGGGCTCCGTTATAGAAGCTAATGCCGGTGCCGCCATCCACGGCGCCGAAAGTCTCGATCTGATCGGCCCTGTGGTTCGCGTCCAGATGGAGCGCAATGATTCCGTTGCCGTTGTTTTGCTTGTCCACCGGGGTCGAGATATAGATATCGCCGTTGCCCCTGATGGTTAAATGGCGGATCGGCCCCAGGCCCTCCGCCACCACCGTGGCGTGAAATCCGGGCGGCAGTTTCAATCCATCGGGTTCTTGCGCGACGGCGACGCCAGCCGCCACGACGAGAGCGCACACAGCAAGAAGCGATTTCATGATTGGCTCTCCCTCTCTGCATTCCAGACAAGAATCGCGCTAGGGCCTGTTAACACTATTGGGGTGGATGGCGTTGCGAGCCAAAATCGGGCCAGACGAGGCCGAGCCCGAAGGCTTTGGCGGCTCCAAGGTCGAGGGCGAGAACGAAGTATGGCCCGATTTTGGCTGCAACCCGAAGGGACGGGGCCGATTTTCCCGATATTCGTTGTTGCTCGTCGCTAGCAGACACCCGGTATGCGTCTCTCCTCGCTCCTAGAACTCGGAAAAATCGGCTCCC
>JASHUH010000318.1 GCA_030040115.1 Acidobacteriaceae bacterium
AAACACAATGTAGGGCGTGAAGCGGAAAATCCACGTTGTTTCAGATGAGATCACCTCGTCCTTGTGAAAGAGCTTCCAGAGATCCCGGTAAGGTTGCAAAATGTTCGGCCCCCGTTTGCTCTGGACATTCTCCTTGAACCGGCTGAGCACACCGGAATACAATGGCGCAAAGCCGACTATAAACAGGAGCTGAATGAAGTTGTACACAACGGTTCGGGCCATCGGAGTTCCACCTGAAAGATACAGTTTGAATTGTCACTGGGCTGCCTGGATTCGACGGATGTGCATTCAGCAACGGCGAACTGCCGTGCGAGGCAGAGGGAACACGTCTAACCTGGCTTTGAAGAACGGCGCGATTTGAAAGGGGGAGGGTAAAACCGATTCTTGCTGTCTTGCTGCGGGCACTTGTACGATCATCTTCACGGCGCGACTCCTCGTAAAGGTAGGAATCATCAGCCGTGAAGGCGGTTATGGTGGAGTTCCATCACCATCGTCGAAATGTTCTGACACTATGATGAGCGGTCTCCCAAGTTGTTGTCAAGACTAGCGAACCGGGCCACTTCCCGCCGGGTGCCTGTGCAATTCCATGACTAGATCGGGGTTGTGCTCCTGAGACTTCGAGGCGGCGCGGCTCGAAAACCTGACGGCGGCAGCAAGATGTTTAGTCCGGGTCGCGTATGATTGACACGCAATGCACGCTCCGGGGATACTGAACTTGAGCGGGTGTTGGAATCCACTCTGTTTCGGCTCTCTCCCGAGGGGAAGATGACTCCTACGAGGCTAAAGCTCGGAGGAGTTGTTTGTGCCCACTCGAACGGCGAACCACTTCGCTCATCTTTCTGAAGCGGCGAATCAAGACAAATCAGAAAGAAATCTTGCCCTGAAGCTGCAATGCGTCCGACCCTTTCTGAGCATTTTGTTTGATGAACGCGAGGCTTGAACGGAGGGTGAGGAGGGAGAAAGCCTCCGAATTCCTCGGCGATTTGAATCTCGACCGGATCGTCACTTTCATAACTAACGGTCGCGATGAATATAACCTGAAGCGATTCTTCTACCTCCCACTGAAGGGGCAGGAGGCTGTCCGTTATCGTCAAGAGGTTTTCCGGGCTCTCGAGAATCGCGAACTGTTGCAGTTTGTGCGGTCGTTCGCCGAAGGCATTCGCAGCATGCGTGCTCATCTCGCACTCTTCAATAAGCGCTACTACAAGCTTCAAAAGCAAGCCTGCGTCCTCGATGCCATCGAGACCTACCGCAATGCGACAGTGGCACTTACGCAGGGGCTGGTCTCCGCCGGTCTGAATTCCAGAGGCTTCCGGGAACTCCGCGACTTTCTGGTTCGCTATTCTGCCTCAGAAGATTTCAAGGTCTTGAGGGGGGAAACGGAGAAGATCAGGGCGGGTCCCCAGGGGGGTCGATACTCCCTCCACATCCAATCGGCACGTGTCACCGTTGATCGAAACGATATCGAAGGCGACTACAGCCAGGAGGTCTTGCAAACCTTTGAAAAGTTCCGGCAAGCCGACCCGCGCAGCCACCGCTTCAAGACGCCGGCGTGGTTCGAGATGAATCACATTGAGGCGCAAATCCTCAATTTGGTCGCTAAGCTCCACGAAGGGATTTTTGCTCACCTCGATGAATACTGCAGCCGGTTTCAGGGCTACTGTCATGAAGTCATTGCCAGATTCGATCGCGAAGTTCAGTTTTACATTGCATATCTTGAACAGATGGAGCAAGTGAAAAAGGCTGGCCTCCCGTTCTGCTACGCAGACATGACGAGCGAATCCAAAGAAGTCGAGGCACTTGACACCTACGACCTCGCACTCGTCAATCAATTGATTCCTGCTCGCAAAGACGTGGTGACGAACAGCTTCTATCTCAAGGGGCCGGAACGCATCATTGTCGTTTACGGACCGAATCAGGGCGGGAAGACCACGTTCGCCCGGACTTTCGGGCAGCTTCACTACTTGGGCGCCCTCGGCTGTCCAGTGCCTGGTACTTCAGCAAAATTATTCCTGTTTGACAATATCTTCACGCACTTTGAAAAAGAAGAGGACATTCAGAATCTGCGAGGAAAACTCGAGGACGAGCTGATCCAGATCAACGACATTCTTGAAAAGGCGACACCGAACAGCATCCTCATTCTGAACGAGAGTTTTCTATCTACGACGCTGAACGACGCAGTATTTCTCAGCCGCGAAGTGATGGACCGGATCGCGTCACTGAACATGTTATGTGTCACGAGTTGGCCCTTTTCAACGAAACGACGGTGAGTATGATCAGCACGGTGAACCCCAATGATCCGCAACAGAGGACATTCAAGGTGATCCGGAAACCTGCCGACGGGCTTGCGTCCGGCTCCTTGGCTCCGGAACGAATGCAGAAAAAGATCGCAGCAGCGGCAGCTGGCGATATACTGTCGCCGCCAGGAAAGGCAAAATGGAAATTCCGGTTAAGAAGGGGGTGTACAGCGATGAAAGTGGTTCTTTTTTGCGGAGCCGCCGGTATGCGGCTCCGAGGCTACTCGGATGATGTTCCGAAGCCCATGGTGCAAATCGGAACGCGGCCAATTCTCTGGGATCTGATGAAGTATTATACCCACTTCGGCCAAAAGGATTTCGTTCTATCCCTCGGATACGAGGGCAACTGCATCACGGATTATTTCCTGAATTACGACGAGCCTGTGTCTAACGATTTCGTCTGGTCAAAGGGCGGGAAGAGTGTCCAGTATTTGAACTGGGACATTGATGACTGGACGATCACGTTCGTCGAAAGAGGGCCGAACGCAAATATTGGTCAGCGCCTCAAGGCGGTAGAGCCTCACGTCCAGGCTGAAGAGATCTTTCTCGCGAATTATGGCGATGGACTGAGCGATATGCCGCTACCTGCAGTGCTCGAAAGATTCGAAGCAAGCAAAGCCGTCGCTTCGCTCTTGCTGGTGCAGCCCACGTCGAGCTTCGACATCGTCTACGCGGGTGCCGAAGGCATTGTGAAGGAGATCCGGCCCCTCACGCGCACTGACATCTGGATCAACGGCGGCTTCTTCGTCATGCGGAATGACATCTTTCGCTACATTCAGCCGGGGGAGGAGTTGGTCCGTGAGCCGTTTCAGCGACTCATTGACCAAAAGGCTCTGCTCGCACACAGGTATAACGGGTTCTGGCAGTGCATGGACACCTTCAAGGACAAGCAGCATCTTGAAGAGCTCAATCACGGCCCAGCACCGTGGAAGGTCTGGAATCATTCTACGAATGGTCACTCGTCAAACCTGGACCTGGTCTCGACTGCACTATGATCCGTCTCGACGTGGGTGTGGGAAAAAATGGCCCCCTTCAAATCCTTTGTCTGGGCTGCCATTCGGATGACATTGAAATCGGCTGCGGAGGCGCCGTTCTCCAGCTCGCCACGCGACACCTGGATTGCCAGTTCCACTGGGTAGTATTCAGCGCTCTAGGCCCCCGGCGAGCCGAAGCAGAGAAGGCAGCAAAATTGTTCGTCGGCCCCTCGCAGTTAAAGAATCCACTGCTGAAGGAGTTTCCGGACGCCTTCATGCCATTTGTAGGGGCTGAGGTGAAATCGATCTTTGAGGAATTGAAGCACACCACCTCTCCGGACCTCATCTTCACTCACAATCGGCGAGATGCCCACCGGGATCACCGTCTCATCGCTGAGCTAACCTGGAATACTTTTCGCGATCATTTCATCCTCGAATATGAGATTCCCAAATACGATGGGGATATGGGCCAGCCGAGCGTGTTTGTGCCGCTCAAGATGGAGCTATGTCAAAAGAAAGTCCGCAATATCATGGAGGCCTTCGTAACGCAGCACGATAGACAGTGGTTCCAGCCGGAGACTTTTTTGCCCTAATGCGGCTTCGCGGCATGGAATGCAACGCCCCCAGCGGTTACGCGGAAGCCTTTTACTGCCGAAAGCTGATGATCTGAATTGAAGTCGGACAGCGCCCTCGGCGCTTCCGCAGCGCGAAAGAGATTATTGAGCTTTGCAGAATATAGTTACAAAGGAAACAGGTTGGCTTGTTGCCAGAAGGCGCAGACCAAGGACGGGCGACGTCGCATCCGGCGCAGCGCCGCGCGAGCCTGCTGACCCAACTGACCGAAGCTGGCCGGGCAGAAATTGGGTAACTCGTGCTGCTTCCAGTGGGACCACAGATATTCGACCGGGTTCAGTTCCGGAGCATAGGCGGGCAGGAACTCGATCCAAATCCGCCCTCGCTGTTGCCGGATGAAGTCCCAAACCGCGCCGCTGCGGTGCGCTGCCAGCCCGTCCCAGACGATCAACAACCTTCCGGGTATATGGCAGAGCAGATGGGCAAGGAACAGGATCACCTGCGGCGAACGAATCGCGCCAGGAAAAAGACGGAAGTAGAAGTTCCACCATGTGACCCCGGCCATAGCCGAAAGCGTCTTCCAGTTGAGGTGGTACTGCAGCACCGGCGTCTGTCCTTTTGGCGCCCAGGTGCGGCAGCGGTGGGGTCGCTCGCTCAATCCGCTCTCGTCGATGAAGACGATGGTGCGGCCTTCCCTGCGGGCTTTTTTTTAATCTCCGGCCAGCGCTTCTGTTTCCATTCCCGGATCTTATCTTCATCCCGCTCCAGCGCTCGGCCCGTCGGACGCTGGCAACTCCAGCCCAATTGCCGCAAAATGCGCCAAGCCTGCGAAGAGTGATACTTCACTCCGCATTCCCGCTCGATCAGATAAGCGACGCGCCAGGATGTCCATAATGCAGTCTCAAATCCCAGCGCCTGCGGTCCACGCTTCAGGCCATTCTCAATTCGCCGCAGGTCCTCTGAATTCAGACGCGGCTTGCGTCCTGCCCGGCCTGCCTTGCGCAACGCCTTCTTGCCTCCTTGTTTCAGTTGTCGTGCCCACCGGTTCACCGACTGACGATGCGCTCCCACCCGCCGCGCCACTTCGGCCTGATGAATCCCCTGGCGCAGCAGATCCACCGCATTTAGTCGCCGCCGCTCCAACTTATCGAAATCCCGCCGTACTCCCGCCGGATTACCCATGACGAAACGATAACAAGAAAAACCAGAAATATCACTATATTATTCAATCCCCAATAGAACTGGTCCGATGGGCGCCGTGAAAGGCGCTGGTCAACAGTGGGTGTAAGTCCCACCCGGGAACTGGATCGCTCCGCCCGGTAGCAATCGAAGCGACGGTAGAGGAGACGAAGCCGTCGGAGCCTTCGGTGTAGAGGGTCGCAGAGGCGGCTTGGCGAGCATGCAGGCCATAACACAAGTGAACGCTGTGGAGGTCCCGAAATGTTCAATGCAGGAGCCGACCCGTCATCGGTCGTGGGAAGGCCGCTGTTGGAGGGGAGTACGAGCGAATCTGCCTCTTCAGTCCTGCCGGGATATAGGCGATGGCATGCAAGCAAATGGGGACCAGACGCAACACGGGAAGCCCCAGCGGTGATTGCATGTGGATCAACCGGAATCTCGTGAGAGACAGGCCGGGCCGTGTGGGGTGTCGGGTCGGAGGTGGCGCACCGAGTTGCCCCAGTGCTGGCCACCGTCCGCCGCCCAGTAGGGTCGGAAGCAGGCGCGCGCACTGTAGGCGTCGGTGGTACTTCCCTCGCTTTCGCAATGGACCGCAGTCCGACAATCATGGCCACGTTTCCAGCTCCCGCCACGTCAAACGCAGCATGCGGTTTTCCCGCACTGCGCTTTCCTGTTTGCTTCATACCAAGGGTTATGAGAACCTGTTTACGATCTTCTGAGCAGCAGCCTGAGGAAGGCGAGGTGGATCATTTGCAGGCTGGTATTGAGTTTGCGTTCGCAGTTTTTCCATAGCCGGCGGCATTTTTCCAGCCAGGCGAAGGATCGTTCGACGATCCAGCGCTTGGGCAGCACCACAAACGCATGCAGTTCATTGCGCTTGACGGCTTGAACGGTAGCCTCGATCCGCTCCATCACGCCGTCGGCAAAGGGCTGGCCGGTGTAGCCGCCATCCACCAGCATGCTCTCGACCCGTTCCAAATTCGGCTTCGAGCGGTCGATGGCCAGCAGAGCGCCGTCGCGGTCGGTGACATCCGCCGTGGTCACGGCGATGGCATGGGGTAAGCCTTGGGTGTCGACCGCGATGTGACGTTTGATGCCGGAGACCTTCTTGCCCGCGTCGTAACCCTTTTCTTCTGCCGTGTCGGTGTTCTTCACGCTCTGCGCGTCAACGATCAAGAAGCTGGTCATGGCGTTGCGCCCCAGTTTGGTGCGGGCCTCGCCAACCGATTTTTTTTAAGGCCCGCTCCAGCGTGCTCACCCCGTCCTGACCCGGCGCACTCCACTTGGCGAAATACGAGTACACCGTGACCCAGTGGGGAAACCCTTCGGGAAGCATGCGCCACTGGCAGCCGCTCTTGAGCAGGTACAACACAGCGTTAAAGACTTCGTGCAAATCCACCATGCGCGGCTTGGTCCGCTTGCGCACTGATTCCAGCAGTGGACGAATCCGCTCAAACTGCTCCCGGCTCACATCGCTTGGATAGGTCTTTCTCCGCCCCATCCTCCACCATTACCGCATCCGGCAATGCCCGATTATCCCTTTTCCGGCTGCCCCTACCTATCTCGCCCCAAAATCGTAAACAGGCTCTGAGACCTATCCGACCGGGAGCGCTTTGGGCGTTGACAGACGTCGAACCTGATAGCCATTGAATAGCTTCAGTTCGTCGTACAGCCATCGCCTACTCCACCTCTTCCAGCCGAAGCCACGTCGATTCCGGGATCGCCCCATATGACGCCGAATCTTCTTTTCTACCCAGTCTCGAATGAAGCTGAAGCACTCGCTAGAGTGCCCGATGGCGAAGTAGTTCACCCAGCCCCGCAGTACCGGATTGATCAGTTGTATTACCCGATCCACTGGCTGGGACTGGAATCGCCGAAAGACATCCTTGAGCTTACGCAGCAGCGCCGTGCGCTTCTTCATCCTCGGCGTATAGTGCGCTCGCCACACCTGCCTGCCGATACTGCGCAGGCGTCGGAAGTCGAACCCAAGAAAGCTGAAGCTTTCCCCGCCGTC
>JASHUH010000319.1 GCA_030040115.1 Acidobacteriaceae bacterium
TACCCCACGGCCTCGTCCCACAGCGACGCCCCGCGGCTTTTGCGCCGTGCAAATCGCATGAATGATTTCCGTTGCTCAAGCAGGCGCTTTCGGCCGCCAACAACAGCCGGTCAATCGCCGCCTTCCCGGAGGGAAGACACGAAAATAGCCGGGGCGGACCCTGACCCTGAGTGCAACGAAGGGGAAGGGGAAACCCTGGGATAGCGTCCACCAGGAGTCTCCGCACCCCGTAGGGGTGCGACGAGGGCATCCATTGATGCGGATTCCTGTTCATGCGATTGCCCTGCGATGCGGGTCTTTGCGCATTGCAGTCTCCCTGCCCATGTGCTACAAACAGAACGCATGGAAGGCGCCGTGACCGTACGCAAATACACCGACTTCGACGAGATGAAGGCCGACGAGTACCGCTACTGGCAAAGCCGGCCTGCGCATGAACGGCTGGACGCGGTCGATGCAATGATCGAAACCGCTTACGCGCTCAAAGGCTGGGAGATCGTTCGGGATGTTCCAAGACTACAAAGACCTTTTGTCCGCCTTCCAGTCCCATGGCGTTAAATATCTCGTCGTTGGCGGCTTCGCAGTCATCTATTACTCCCAGCCACGCTTCACGCGCGACATGGACATTTTCCTGAAGGCGGACCTTGAAAACGTGAAGGCTGCCTATGCCGCCCCTTGCCAGCTTCGGAGCTCCACTCCAAGGCATCCGCGCAGAAGGTTTCTCCGACCCCAAGAGCTTTTTTCGATTTGGACGCGACCCGAATGGCTTCGATATCCTCCCGGCTCTTCCCGGCGTCGATTTCGACGCGGCATGGGAACGCCGGGTTGAAGCTGTCATCGACCCAGCCACGGGCTTGACGGCGAATTTCATTTCAGCCGAAGACCTCATAGCCTCGAAACTGGCCGCGGGACGACCGCAAGACCTTGCGGACGCGGATGCCATCCGCAAGGCCACGAAGAGCCAAGCCCGCCCCGGATCATCCTGAGCCGCCCCGTAAACCGCCCATCGCTCCCCAAAAACTCGTGTTCTCCCATTGCGCTAAGCTGATGCGAAGGTGTTTTCGATGCTCCGCCCCATCTGCCGACGCGTCGCCTGCGCGCCTTTCTTGCTGGCCGCGGTTCTTGCCGCCCCGCCCGCGCCCGCACAGACACGCGGCTCGCCTCAACCCTCCGCGTCCGCCGCTCCCGACTCCTCCCACGCCCAGGCGCAGCATTACGTCGTCCTCGTCTCTCTCGATGGCTTCCGTTGGGACTACCCTCAGCGTGACGCCGCCCGCCATCTTCTTGCACTTGGCAAACAAGGCGCATGGGCTCCACAAGGCATGTTGCCCGGTTATCCCTCGCTCAGCTTTCCCAATCACATCACCCTTGTCACCGGGCTTTATCCCGGTCACCATGGCCTGGTCGCCGATCGTTTCCTCGATCCCGATCGCCAAGCCCGCTTCGACGCCTCCGACCCGAAGGCCCTCACCGACTCCTCCTGGTACGCCGGCACGCCATTTTGGAGTCTCGCCGAGAGCCAAGGCATGCGCTCCGCCTGTCTCGGCTGGCCCGGTTGCCAGGCAAGAATCGGCGGCGCCGCCCCTGCCTATAACCTCCCGAGCGACACCAGCCTCACTGACCAAGGCCGCATCCACCAAGTCCTCGATTGGCTCCGGCTACCCGCCGCAGCCCGTCCCCATTTCATCGCCGTAGACGACCCGTCGCTCGTCGCCGACGCCCGCCGCTTCGGCCCAAATGCGCCGCAAACCCGCGCCGCCGTCCAACGCTCCGACGCCTTCATTGGCGAGCTCAAAGCCGCTCTCGACACCACCCGCCTGCCCATCGACTTCGTGGTTGTCAGCGACCGCGGCCTCGCCAAACCTGAGGGTGTCTGGATCTCCCTCGACCAGTTCGCCAGCCTCGGGAGTTTCGAAACGATCGGAACCCTCCTCTACGGAAAATCCGAGCTCGATCGCGAGCGCCTCTACAACCAACTCAAGCATGCCGCTGCGGAATTCGTCGTCTACCGCCGCAAAAATCTCCCCGCCAACTTGCATCTCAGCCAAAATCCCCGCGCCGGCGACCCGGTCATCATCGCCACCGGCCCTTACGCTCTCCGCGCTCACAGCGCCGCACCCGAAGAAACTCCGGCGCGCGGAGAAACCCCCGCCACTTCCGCCCCCACTGCCGGAATCGATGGCCTCGACGCCCGCACCCAACCCGAGATGAAGGCCATCTTTTTCGCCGCCGGACCCGATATATTGGAAGGAAAGGTCCTGGCGCCGTTTGAAAATGTCAACCTTTACCCTTGGCTCGCTCACCTGCTGGGACTCACCCCACCCAAAACCGATGGCAGCCTCAACATTCTCTCCGGGACCCTGCGCGATGGCGGCGGGGAATCCGGCAATGATAGCGGTTCCCGAGCGCCTGCACCTGCAAACCAGGAGCACTGAGCGCCATTTCCCCACGAAAATGCCGCGTTTCACCACCCCTGAAAACGGCGCGTGAACTCTGGAACCGCTCTTCAAGGAGCAAGAACGCATGAGCGTGGTTTTGGGAATCGATGGCGGAGGCACCCACACTCGCGCCTCCATCGTGGACAACGGCCAGGTTCTGGCCTTCGCTGAAAATGGTTCTATCAAGCGCCTGCGCGTCGGCGCCGAGGCAGCCGAAATCCATCTCCGCGCCCTGCTCAAGGAAGCCTTCGCCCAGGCCGGCCTCCAAGGCGTCCAGGCCGCCACCTGCGGCGTGGCCAGTGCGACCATGCCGGGTATTCCCGAGTGGATTACCGCCGTCTTTCACGACTTCGGCGTGCAACGCTCGGAAGTCGTCGGCGACGAAGTCATTGCCCTCGACGCCGCTTTCAAGGGTGGGCCGGGCATCCTGCAGATCGCCGGCACCGGCACGAACACCATCGGCCGCGCCCCCGACGGCGGCCGCGAGTGCGCCGGCGGCTGGAGCTCCCGCCTCGGCGACGAAGGTTCCGGCTACTGGATCGGGGTCCACGCCATTCGCCGCGCCCTCCACGCCTATGACCGCGAGGAGCCCCAGCAGGTCCTCAAAAAGGTCGGCGAACTCTGGCAGACGCCCACCCTCGAAGACCTCATCAACCTCGGTGACAGCACTCCGGGTCCCGACTTCGCCGCCCTCGCCCCCGCCATCAATGAACTCGCCGAAGCCGGCGACCCCGTCTCTATCGGCGTTCTCCGCCAGGCCGCCGCCGACCTCGTCGCCTTTGTTCTCCTCGTCCGCTCCAAGCTCCGCCGCAAACACTCCATCGCCGGCGAAGTCCCCGTCGCCTGGACCGGTAGCGTCATCGAAAAGATGCCCTCGGTGCGCCAAGCCTTCTTCGCCGGTCTCCGCGCCGCTGCTCCAAAAATGCCGGTCGGCCAAACCGCCATCGTTCCCCTCGAAGGCGCGCTCTGGCGCGCCCAGCGCCTGGCGAACTCACAAACTTGACGACTTGTCACCCATCCGCCTGCCAACGCTCACCGCGCTGTCCGAAATCGGACAGGCCGCGCGTCTACGGATGGCCGCGAAACGCCCACCGGCAAACAGCGTTTTCGCTATACTTCTCGCCGCTTATTGATCTCTGCATAAAGAATGTAACGGATCAACGCCAAAAAGAAGGCGGTTCGGACTGCAGGATGCCGCCGCGCAGTTTCTCCGGCGAAGAGCGAATCCCGTCCATGGAGCGGAGGATATCTTCCCTCGGCTCGTCAACGTCCCTGGGGCGACTGTTGGCCAGTTCCCGCTTGGCCTGCGCCCAGACTCCCTCGTCCGGGTTCGGTTCGGGTGCATAAGAAGGGAAATACTCGATGCGCAGGCGGCGATGCCGCCGCTGGAGGTTTGCGAGGGGGTCTCCTTTGCGGGTGGAGGCATTGTCCAGCAGCACAATCGGCGGGCCGCGCAGGCGACGCGCCAGTTCGCGCACAAAGCGGCAAGCCTCCTCCCGCCCGAAGGTTATCGAAAAAGAGCCGATCGTAGAGGCTGAGCCGATACCGGCGCGGGCGGAGCGAAATTCCGGAGATGACACGGCTCTTGTCCCTCCGCCCCTGGCGATGGATGGGCGTCTGCCCCGCGGCAGTCCGGGTGCGCACCAGGTTGGGGATAAGCATGAATCCCGATTCGTCGGCAAAGACTATGTGGGCGCCCAGCCGCGCGGCGTTTTTTTAGGCGCGGCCGGTCCTTCTGTTTCCAGCGCTCGATCGCGTCTTCGTCCCGCTCCAGAGCGCGCCGTTCCGGTTTCTACACGCTCCATCCCCGGCGGTGCAGCAGACGGCCGATAGGATTGCGGTGGTGCTCGATCTCAAACTCGCGGCGGATGAGTTCG
>JASHUH010000320.1 GCA_030040115.1 Acidobacteriaceae bacterium
GCGGCTTCTCCTGCCGGATTTCGACGTATTTGTTGCGCGGGATTACCGGACTGCCCTCGGCGGGTTTGCCGTAAGCGGTGCTGATTTGTACCAGCTTCGGCTTGGCTGCGATGGTCTGCTGCACATGCGCGTCCAGCTTGGCTTGGTAGCACTTGGGATCGCTGCACGAATCGGGCTGGTTGACTCCGATCTCGGCAAAGAGCAGCGTGTTGTGGCCGGTGCGCTTGGGGCAATCAAGGCAGGAACCCGCTTCCGGCACAAGCTGCGCGTTCTCTTTCGAGAACGGCGCGGCGGCGAGGTCGAGCAGGATGTTGTGCTCAATCCACTGCTGGAGATGGCGGACGGGGAGCAGAATGCGCTTGGGCTTGGAGTTGCCATAGACTTCCTGCCAGCAGGCTGCAAGCGCTTCCCCCTGTTGTTCGGGTTGCAGCTTTGCCAGCAGCAGCGCATGGCCTACGCCGATTTCGTCTTTGGCGAAGGCTTCGGTAACGGTGGGCGCAAGTTCGGCGAGTCGTGCCCTGGCTGTCACGTAGGCAGGCGATTTTCCGCATTTGGCGGCGACCTGCTCCACGGTGTAATCAAGGCGCATGAGGGCAACGTAGCCGTTGGCCTCGTCCAGCGGATGCACATCGCGGCGTTGCAGGTTCTCAACGATGCTGGTTTCGAGGGCCTGTGCATCGTTCAGTTCCACGATGCGGACGGGAACGGAATCGAGTCCGGCAAGCTGCGCCGCACGGAAACGCCGCGCCCCGGCCACAATCTCATAACCGTGCGTACCGTTGAGGTGCCGAACCAGCAGGGGCGAAAGCACACCTTGCGCCTTGATGGACTCGGCCAATTCGTTGAGCGCCGCTTCATCGAAGGTGCGGCGCGGGTTGGCTGCCGATTCGGTGAGGCTCAGAAGCGGCAGGTTGCGGTATTCGGATTTCGTCTGAACTGCGGTTGTCATGTTGGATTCTCCTATTCCGGTTGTCGAGCGTGAATGGGAGAGCGGGCGCATCCTGAACGCGCCCGCTCAGGATGCGGCCTTAAATGGCCTCTGCGTACTGCTCCGGTTCCGCCGTCTCTTCCGCGCGAATAGCGGTGAGAATGACAGCGGACGTGCGCTGGATGACTTCAAGGCTTTCGGCCAGCAGCGCCGCGTTGCCCGCGTACATCTGGATGTAGTCGCTGGATGCCGTGCCCATTTCCAGACCTACGGCCTGTCCCACGATGAAGGCCACGGCCTCGGCTTCCGTTTCGCGCACGGTGGCAGTGGTCATGGTGCGCCGCTCGGCTTTGTGCAAAAGCTCGTGCGCCGTCTCGTGTACCAGCGTGGTGAACTCCTCGGCCTTTGACTGGCCGGGCAAGAGAGCAATCTTTCCGCCGTAGCTGACGCCGAGCGCGGGGGCAATCTTCTCGTTAAATTCAAGCGCGATGTTCTGCTGGTTGAGAAAATCAATCAGGCGGTCGCGGTGCCCGCCTACTTCGCCGGTAATGCTGTGTTCGAACTCCGGCAGGTCCGCGCCTTCGGTCTGCGCGATGTCAAAGACATACACAGGCCGGAAGCCGATCAGCACAGGCTGCGGCTTGCCCTCCTGCTCCTGCTGGTCGGTGGCATCTTTTCGGTTGCGCTGGTATCCAAGCATGGGCGCGAGAATCTGGATGCCCTTTTCGCCTTTCTTGACGAATCGGCCAAGCTCGTTCCATGCCCGGATGCCCGCTACGCGCGTAGCCGTCGGGCGCTGTCTGGCAATCTGCAAGATGTTCCCGAAAGAATAGGAATGGAATCGCGCCATTGCGTTCAGGTACGCGGTGAGGGTTTCGCTCTTACCCGCCTCAAGCTGTTGAATGAGGTAATCCACGGCCTGCTTAATGAGCAGTTGCGTGGGGTTGTCGCGCTGCGTGGTGCGCTGCTGGTAGGGAGAATCGCTGCGGGTCCGCTGCGCCGCATTTTTCCTGTGCGGCGCGGCGTTGTGGCTGCGGGATATGCCGTTGCTGGCGGCGTTGGCTGCTGTGGTTGCTGCGATGGGGAATGACATGATGTGCTCCTGACGAGGCCCCAAAAGGGCCGATTGGCGTCCATGAGCGGAAGGCTCTCGAATGAAAACCAAATTTCTTTTCTTGAGTGCTCTCGCTTCATGGCTCTTGCGGCCGGCAGGGCCATCAGGAGGTTCTGTCAAGGCCGCCGGAGGCGCCGCCACGCGGTCGAAGCGCAGCGCAGAGCCTTTACAGAACCTCCGGCCCTGCGATAAGGCGCACTGAAGCGGGGGCGATCAAGGAAGAGAAGAAATTCAGGAGCAGTTCTTGATTGCGGAAATACCGCGGCCGAGGGTCACGAGTGGAGTAGCGGTTGGCTGGGGTGGAACTTGATCAGAGTGCAATTCTAGGCGCGTGGGACGAGGAAACCTGCGCTGTCCCAATTTGGCAATTATCTGAGAGGTGGGTCGATCTGAGAGGGTGAGCGCCCATGCTGGAAGAAGTATGATGTGGTTACGAGCGATAGCGACTATGCTGATAGGAGCTGCCGTTCTTTTTCGTCTTGACAGTCCGGATACGCGACAGGCTGCAGCTTATTGACGGG
>JASHUH010000321.1 GCA_030040115.1 Acidobacteriaceae bacterium
CCCCACCGGTTTTCTTCCCCAAGAGAACCAAGGTTATCTCATGGTCATCGTGCAGGCCCCACCGGGCTCGTCGCTCAGCTACACCGAGAACCTGTCCGAACGCGCGTCCGCCATCATTGCGCGAAATCCCAACGTGACCGGGTTGTTCTCTCTCATCGGGTTCAGCTTTACCGGCAACGCGGCCAACGCCGGCATGATGTTTGTGAGCACAAGCACCGGCAACCAGCGGGGCGGAAGAAGCAGTACACCAGCCGGGATCGTGGCCGATCTTTCCCCCAAACTCGGAAGCTTGATCTTCGCGCCCAACGGCGGACTTGTCGCCATCATCCAACCGCCGGCGGTGCAAGGAATCGGGAGCTTTGGCGGATTCCAGTTCATGCTGCAGGACCAAGGCGCCAACACACTCGGCGACCTGGACCGCGTGGCCCACCAGATCGTGAACGCGAGTCACGGCGTGAAGCAGCTTACGGGCCTGATCACCACCTTCTCAGCCAACGATCCTCAAATGATGGTCACCATCGACCGCGATAAAGCCAAGGCCATGGGAGTCTCGATTTCGCAGATCGCCGCCACCCTGAACGTATTCATGGGCTCGGAGTACATCAACGATTTCGATTACAATAACCGCACCTATCGCGTCTACGTCCAGGCCGACGAGCCTTTTCGCATGAACGCCGGCGATCTGCACAGTTACTATGTGCGCTCCGACTCCGGCCAGATGATTTCGCTCGACAACCTGGTCAACATCGCGCAAAGCTCCGGCCCGCCTGTCATCACCCACTACGATCTTTTCCGCGCCGTCGAGATCGACGGCTCGGCCGCGCCCGGCTATAGCTCCGGTCAGGCATTGACCGCCATGGAGCAGTTAGCCAGACGGCAAATGACGCCCGGCATGGGCTTCCAGTGGACTGGCCTCACACTTGACGAGCTTGAATCGGCGGGCAAGGCGCCCATCATCTTCGGCCTCGGCCTGGTTGTTGTCTATCTCACACTTTCGGCGCAATATGAAAGTTTCGCCCTGCCGTTCATCATTCTTCTCGCCGTGCCTATGGCGGTGCTGGGCGCACTGGGCCTGGTGTCGATGCGCGGCCTCTCGAACGATGTCTATTGCCAGATCGGCCTGGTGATGCTCATCGGTCTCGCGGCCAAAAACTCGGTTTTGATTGTCGAATTTGCCGAACAACTGCGCCGCAAAGGCCGCTCCATTACAGAAGCCGCCATCGAAGCCGCGGAACTCCGCCTGCGGCCCATCTTGATGACCTCGTTCGCTTTCATCTTGGGGGTTCTGCCCCTGGTCTTCGCCACCGGTTATGGGTCGCTGGGGCGTCGCTCCGTGGGAACCACCATCGTTGGAGGCATGCTGCTTTCCACCGTCCTCAACCTGGTTTTCATTCCCGTGCTTTACGCGATCCTGAGCCGTTTACTGAAACCCGGAGTCGCCAAAATCGGCGCTGAAGCCGAAGTAGAGCTGAGGAGCTCGTAGGCCCCGGCCCCGCCTTCGCGGATGCGCGGCTGTCCGCGCCTCGAGGAGACGTCTAATGTGTCATTGCCTGAATCCATTCTGCGAACAGGCAAGAAAGATGCGCGCATGGTCCAAAGTAGCAACAGTTAGTGTTTTTTTCGATGCGCGATCACATAATCCTTGATGCGATCATAGACTTCGCTGGTCACCACGCCCCGATCGAGCAAATCCTGCTTGGTGCGATACGGCCTGAAACGCACAATGCGCTCCGCCCATGATCGCGTCATGCCGGGCGCCTTCATCAACTCCGCGACGCTGGCGTGGTTAAGGTCCACGCGCGCCTCCGGAGGCGGCGCCTTTGCGGATGTTTTCGGCGCACCATTGGTCGAATCCCGACCCTGATACTGGGCCGTTCCGGTCAGGCAAACCCCCAGAATTGCAACCGCCGGCGCCATCCATCGCGCTCTTGCTCGCACGGGTCCATTCTGCGCCCGCCGCAGCCCGCCTGCAAGAAAATGTTTGACAGCCCACGGGCCCATCCCGTACTTTTGATGAAGATGCGCATCCACCGCCATATTGGTCACCATCACCATGATGATGGGACCTCCATGCCGGCGGACTTCCATGGCCTGAGTTAATCGGCCAGAGAGGTTACAGAAGACCCTAGACCCGCCGGCGAGTGACGCCAGCGGGTTTTTTCTTGCCACAAATCTCAACCAAGGGATGAAACCATGGAACAGATTGATTTTGACAAAATGGATGGCCTCGTACCGGGTGTCGTGCAGGACGCGCGTACCGGTGAGGTGCTTATGCTGGGCTTTCTTAATGCGGCAAGCTACGCCAAAACCCTGGAGACAGGCTTCGTGACTTTCTGGAGTCGCACCCGCCAAAAGCTATGGATGAAGGGCGAAACCAGCGGGAACCGGCTGCGCGTGCTTTCGGTGGCGACCGACTGCGACCATGACACCCTGCTGTTTCGCGTCGAGGTGGAAGGCGACGGCCTGGTTTGCCATGAAGGCACGGTGAGCTGTTTTACGCGACCCATCGCCATCACTGAACAAGCGGAGGTGGCCCATGGCTGACAAGCTTCGCCTCGGTCTTCCCAAAGGGAGCCTGCAAGACGCGACGATAGCTTTGTTCAGGAGAGCCGGCTGGAATATCTACGCCGATGGCCGCTCCTATTTTCCTTCCATTGATGACGCCGAGATCGAATGTATGCTGATTCGCGCCCAGGAAATGGCGCGCTATGTGGACCACGGCGTACTCGACGCCGGCCTCACCGGAATCGACTGGGTAGTGGAAAGCGGCCTTGAGGTCGCCAGCGTCACGTCACTCACTTACGCCAAGCAAAGCCGCCGGAAGGTGCGTTGGGTGCTGGCGGTTCCCGAATCAAGCCCTTATCAAAAGGCGGAAGACCTCGAAGGCATGATCATTGCCACAGAGCTGGTGGAAGTTTCCAAGCGCTACTTCGCGGCCAAGGGGGTGAATGTGAAAGTCGAGTTCAGTTGGGGAGCCACGGAAGTCAAGCCGCCGATGCTGGCCGACGCCATTGTCGAAGTCACCGAAACCGGCAGCTCGCTCAAGGCCA
>JASHUH010000322.1 GCA_030040115.1 Acidobacteriaceae bacterium
CCCTCCTGTTATCCGGCACTTCCGCTATTCGCCAGAATTGGGCCGTTTATTTTCAAACACTTACCTACCTCCGGAAGGGGTCGATGTACGCGATTTCGCCACCTTGCCCGCGCACAACCGCAAGCTCATCGAGCGCCCCGTCACCAACGCAAGAGGACCGCGCAGGGCGTAACAGGCCGCGGAAACAACATGGGACAAAAGCTCTGCAACGGGGCGCGGGCTTAAGGGAGTGCGTAGTGACTGATTTTGCTTAAGCCGCTCAAGCTTGCCAGAGTCGGACGTGTCATCGGATACTGATATGCATGAGGCGCTTAAGCAGAACGCCATCGGACCCTAACCAGGCCCAGACGCTGGCCGTCAAATTGGCGACCGAAGAAACGGAAACGCCAGGACCCTTACCAGAAAGTGAGAGCGCCATTTCCCTATATTTGGCGACAATCGGGAGGAAAGGTGGTATGAAGGGGGGCAAAGTTCGCGCCGCGAAACTCTCCGACGAAAGAAAGAAGGAAATCGCGAGGAAAGCCGCGCGGACGCGGTGGAACACCACGAACAAGTGATTATTCCGGGCACGCATGAGTAAAGGACAGTATGGCTCCCGAAGGCTTTTCTAAAATTCCCGAGGAGGCGCAGTACTCTCAAGGGTTCTTGGTGAACACGGCCTGGTCACCGCACAGCGGTTGAAACGTAAAGAATTGCTCGCGGCATTGGACGAGAAAGCGGGCAAAGACGCTAAGACCGCATACATATCTTTTTTCTGCCGCAAGCGCGCTTCCATCGACAGCACCGATGCACGCGCAGAAGATGGTGAGGCAGAGAATGGACGCTCCACGAAGCATGGGGTTCTCCTTCATGGGCTGGTCAGAGGGACCCGGCAACAGCCGTACGGCAAGGTCCCTCAGAAGGACGGCGTATCCATCCGATGCTTGCCGGCGACATCAGGTTTTCCGGGGGCTCAATCGACCAAGCTTCGTACGTACAGCGGAAGGAGAAGTGCTTTTGGCGGCGAAGGCGCGATTGCCTATGACTGTCGCGAAGGCGCGGCTCATTCAACGCGCAAGGCCTGTACGGGATCGATGGAGGCGGCGCGCTGCGCGGGAATGATGCCGGCAATGGCGGCCGCAAGGGCCAGCACGGCGATAGCGATGATCATGACCGGGACGCTGACGCTGGTGATCTCATAGAGCTGCGATTTGACGTAGCGCACGCAGAAGATGGCCACCGGGACGCCGATGGCGAGGCCGGCGAAGGCTTGCAGCATGGCTCCGCGCATGACGGTTGCGATGACGCGGCTGCGCGCCGCTCCCAGGGCCATGCGAATGCCAATTTCGGGTGTGCGGCGGACGACGGTGTAGGCCGTGACGCCATAAAGGCCGATGGCGGCGAGCAGCAGCGCGAGCAGGCCGAAGAGAGAAGTGAGGCGCGCGATCAGCCGCTCCTGGATGAAGCGATCGTCGATTTGCTGCTGGAAGGTCTGAAACTTAACGATGGTCAAGTTGGGGTTGATGCTCGCAAGCGTATCGGCGACGATCTTTTCAAAGCCGGATATGGGATAGGCGGTCTGGATCACCATGGCGCCGGCGTACATGGATTGGTCTTCATCGAGATGATAGCCGGGATCGCTTGCGCTGCCGGCGGGCTGGGTGAGGGGGAGAAAGTACATGGCGTGATTTTTCCAGTAGATGCTCGTATAGGTGGTGTCTTCGACCACGCCGACGATCTCATGCGCTCCATCCTCTCCGGCGTGGCCGCCGGAAAAGCCAAAGCGGTGGCCGATGGGATTGCGCTTGCCGAAGAACTGTTTGACGAATTCCTGGTTGACGACAGCTACCGGCGGCGCATGCAGGGTGTCCTGCGATGTAAAGCCGCGGCCCATGAGGACGTGCGTGCCAACGGAGTCGAAGTACTCCGGAGTGGCTTTCACCCAGGATGCGCCTTTGTTCAGATCCGGCTCGCCCTGGATCTTTACGCCCGATCCCCAATTGTTATCTTCCATGGGCGTGTAGGTGGCGAGGCCGACTTTGAGCACGCCGGGTAGGGCGTGGAAGCGGTCGACGATGGTCTGGTAGAGGGGCTCCACCTCAGTGTCCTTATAGCCGGCCGCCTGTGGATTGATGTGGGCGATGTAGCGGTTGGTCGTATCCAGGTGCATGTCCACGTTCTGGGCCTTGCTGAGGCTCTGCGCAAAGAGACCCGCGGCCACGAGCAGCACGAGCGAAAGCGCGGCCTGCAGGACAACCAGGGCGCGCTGCAACAAGGAGGCTCCATGAGCCGTGGTGCGCGCGTTGGTGCGCAGGGCTTCAGCGGGCTCAGTGCGCGCGGCCATGAGCGCCGGGGCCAGGCCGAAGAGGACGCCGGTCACCAGTGAAAGCGCAAAGGCAAAGCCGATGACGAGAGGGGAGGGGGAAGCCGAGACGGGCATGTTGTGCTGGTCAGGAAAGGCGAGAGCCAGCAGCGCGTCCGCTCCGAGATAAGAGACGGCGAGGCCGAACAGGCCGCCCAGGCCCGAGAGCAGCACGCTTTCAGTGAGGAGTTGGAGCACAATCCGGCTGCGCTGCGCGCCCAGCGCGGAGCGGATGGAAAGTTCGGCGCGGCGGCTCATGCCGCGCACCAGCAGCAGGTTGGCGATATTGGCGCAGGCCACGAGAAGAACCAGCGCGGCGATCCATTCGAGCAGCATCAGGTGGTCCTTGTAACCGTCCTGCATGTGCTGGATGCCGCCGCCGCCGGGAGAGAGCACCACATGGGCGCGGGGAAGAACCCGCTTGGCGCGCGGATCGGTAAATGTCTTGATCGTTGCAAATTTCTGCTTGAGTAGGGTGCTGATCTTGGCCTGGAGGGCCGGGAGGGAGGTTCCCGGCTTGACGCGGCCGATGATGTACGCCCATTCGATGTCGGGATCGGTGAAATAGGGTG
The DNA here is from genome assembly GCA_030040115.1 of Acidobacteriaceae bacterium. Classification (GTDB taxonomy): domain Bacteria; phylum Acidobacteriota; class Terriglobia; order Terriglobales; family Acidobacteriaceae; genus Telmatobacter. Next base: position 2,914 of record JASHUH010000322.1, read on the forward strand.
CGCCGATGACGGCATCCATGGCGTTCATGGGAAGAAAATACTTGGGCGGATTGGCGTCGATGCGGTCGCCGTAAAATCCCCTGGGCGCGACGCCTATAATCGTGACCGGCTTGGTGTTGACATAAAACGCGCTTCCCACGACGCTCGGGTCGCCGGCGTAATCCTGCTGCCAGGTGTCATAGCTCATGACGGCGGTGATGGGCGCACCCTTCTGGTCATCGGCGTCCACAAAGAACCGGCCGGCTGCCGGCGTGAGGCCAAAGACGCGGAAGTAGTTGCCGGAAACAAAGGTGCCTATGACGGATTTGGCGACGGTCTGGGGGCCGGCGCGGCGGACGGTAATGGGCCGCCAGGCGTAGCCGGACTCCATTGCGGCCAGCTCCTCGAACTCCGGCAGGCTCTTCTTGAACATGTAGTAAGTATCTGTGGCAAAGAGAGAGTAGTCCCCGTCGTCGTGCCAGCCGCCGTTGACGCAGCAGTCGTCTTTGTCACCGATGCGGATGAGGGTGTTGGGATCGGTTACCGGCAGGTTATGGAGCAGGATGGCATTGACCAGCGTGAAGATGGCCGAATTGGCACCGATACCG
>JASHUH010000026.1 GCA_030040115.1 Acidobacteriaceae bacterium
TATCGTCGTTATCCAGGCTCACCACCTGCTCCGTCGAATGCCCGTTGATGCGTGTCAACCGATGCATGGCGATAAGAAATTGTCTGTCCGCTTTGGGATAATCGCGCGACCACGCGGCAAACCCCCAGAAGCCGCGCCGCCCATAAGCGCCGTAGCGCTCCATATTTGAGTTGTAAGCCATGCGCGACCAGTAAAACTCCCCCTTGACGTTGCTGCCGGAGTCGTCGTAGCCAAATCCGTAATCCCCCCTGCGCTGCAAGGCCCACAACCCCATTCCGCACATTGCCACGGCCACAACCACGAGGGCGACCCGGGACGGCTTCATAGAGGACCTCCGCGAAAGGGAAGCGCGCGGCAAAACCGGGAAAGGCGCTCACAATCGGAACGACTGCCTACATCATAGACGATTTTCGATTCACTTGGGTTGCCGTCTCCTCCCTCCAGCCACGCGCCGTTTCGGCGCCGGTTGACCGCGCCCTTGTCCGCCTTCGACAAGGCATGAGACCATCGAGACACATCCCTTAGGGAAGGGATGCCTCGGTGAAACGACGTAATCTGCTTAAGCTCGGCGGCATGGCCTTGGCGCAAGCCGCGGCGCGGATGCCGGCCCAAACCATGCTCGGGGCGCCAACCTCAGCGCAATCGCAATCACCAGCGCCTGCCCCCGAAGCCTCGCCGGCGCCCCAGGGGAAAGCAGACTATACGCTTCGTATCGCGCCAGTTACCGTTGAGCTCGACCCCACCCACATTCTCTCCACCATCGGCTACAACGGCTCGTCTCCCGGTCCCGTCCTGCGCATGAAAGAGGGTAAGCCGGTCACCGTCGATATCATCAATGAAACCGATACTCCCGAGCTCGTGCACTGGCACGGCATGTTCATTCCGCCCGAAATGGACGGCGCGGAGGAGGAGGGCTCTCCCTTTGTGCCTCCCCATGGCCGGTGCCGGGTTCAGATCACTCCTCGGCCAGCGGGCTGCCGCTGGTATCACACCCACACCATGGCCATGGACGATCTGCACAAAGCCGGCTACACCGGCCAGTTCGGATTCGTCTACGTCGACGGCGGCGACGACCCCGGCCAATACGATCGGGAGCTTTTTCTCGCCGTCCGCGATTGGGAGCCTTACTTTACCGCCTCCATGGAAGACGATGACGACGACACCCATAGCGGTCCGCTGCTCGAAAAGCCCGCGGTCATGAACACCGCGCCCGACGGCCTCGAAGTCAATTCCATGACCTATTCGATCAACGACAGGGCCCTCGGCTCCGGCGACCCCATTCGCGTCCGCCAGGGCCAGCGCTTGCTCATTCATTTCCTCAACGCCAGCGCCATCGAGAATCGCCGCATCGCCCTCGCCGGCCACAAGATGAAGGTCATCGCCATGGACGGCAACCCCGTCCCCTCGCCGCAGTTGGTCGATTCCATCTTCCTCGGCGTGGCCGAGCGCATCGACGTGATCGTCGAGATGAATAACCCCGGCATCTGGATTCTGGGCGGCACGGAAAAGCCGGTTCGCGATGCGGGCCTCGGTGTCATTGTCGAGTACGCCGGCCAGCACCAGCAGCCGCAGTGGGTCGATCCGCCACAGGCGCCATGGGATTACACCATCTTCGGCAAAACTGGCCCCATCTCACCGCCTCCACAGGAGACCATCGAGCTGATCTTCGGGAAAATCCCCGGCGGCGCGGGCAAGTTCAATCTGTTCCTCGTCAATGGCAAGCCCTATCCCCACAAAGGCGAGTTGGTTCTCCACCAGGGCGTGCGCTACCGCCTCGTCATGCGCAACCAGACCGACGACGCCCATCCCATGCACATGCACCGCCACCTCTGGGAGCTGGCTTCAGTCAACGATAAGCCCACCGCCGGCATCATGAAAGACACCGTCGTCGTCCCCTATTACGGCCGCGCTGTCGTCAATTTCACCGCCGACCAGCCGGGCCTTACCTTCTACCACTGTCATATCCAGCAGCACATGGACTACGGCTTCAAAGCCCTCTTCCGCTACGCCTGACGCTATGCCTCACTGGCAAGCCTTGCGCGTCGCCCCTCACTCCGCCGCTTTCACTTTCACCACAAAATAATTGAACACCGCTCCCGGCTTGGGCTTCACCTGGTGCGGCAACTTGGGCGGAATGGCGATCACGTCACCTGCCGCCAGCGGCTTCTCCGCGCCGCCCTCAATCCCCGATGCGCGCAGTTCGTTGGGCGCGGTCTCTTTCGGGTCCACCATCTTGCCGCCGTAAATCAGGATGGCGTGTCGGACATCATGTTTATCGAGAGCGGCCACGCCATCCATCTTGCCGCCGTAAATCAGGATGGCGTGGCCGCTCTCGATAAACATGATGTCCGACTCGGTCGCATGGTATTCCGCTTGCCCCGGACCCTCCCGGTGCACCAGCAGAAAACGCTGATTTCCTTCGGTCGCAAGCGTCTTGAGCCCGAGCTTGGTGGCGTCCAACTGCGACGAAAGCGCATTGCTCATGTCGATGATCTGCCCCTTCGACCAGTAGTGAAATCCCTTGGGCGCCTGGTCCTGTCCCAGAACCACGCCCGACGCCAGAAACAACACTCCCACGCCCGACGCCGAAAGCAGCGCCATCGCCAGCTTCTTCATCTTTCCTCCTTGTGTCTGTATCTCAATGCTTCTCATTCGTCAAAAGTTGAAATTCAGATGCTTGCGGTTTAGACAAGAAGAACACTTGCAGGCAAACTATACCGGCACGCAAGGGCTCTTCGCAATGCACAATTTTTCGCGGGCCCTCCTTGTACAGCGAAGTTAAGCGGTCAGATTCGAAGCGATTGCGCAGAGGTTAAAGAGACCCTAACCGGAGCAGTCAGTTTAATCACTCGTTGTTTCGGCTTGAAAGATCTACTTGAGCTGCGTGGGCTGAACGTAAGCCCCATCGCCGGCCGAGTCCCAAACTGAGAACCGGATCCACTTCTTGCCTGTGGCGTCAAAGGGAATTTTGAAGCTTTTAGCCCCAAAAGGAAGCGTATCGGTCAGACTAATCTTTTTGCGTTCCACATTCGTCCCGTCGCTCCACACCAGTTCTGCGAATTGAAGCGGGAAGGTGTACTCAATGTTGGCCGTATAGAAGCTGTGCGCGCCTGAACCTTCCACGCCCCAGCTATGGAAGAGCACCTCGCCGGTAGTGCCGAAGAAGTTGCCGCCCCGGATCCCTTCCACCACCGGCGCCCAGCTTTGGTTGTACTCAGGAACGCTGGCCATTTTGATGTAGTTCACCGCAAGCTGCGGATAGGTCTCATCGCTCGGCCACTTGGTGTACGTGTCGCCCTCGGCGATCATGAACTTCGGTTTCGGCGCCCAGTTGCTCATGTCGTCCATCGTGCCGAAGCAGCGCACCTGGCATAACTCGGGTTGCGACAGGTCCACGGGCAGCGATTCCCACGAAGCGCCGATAAACCTGTCGCTCAGGAAGAAATCCTGGTCCTTGTAGGCTTCGGGGTACCCCTCGGAACTCTTGGTGCGGGGATGGGCGGTCCACATGATGCCCTGCTCGTCATTCACGAACTTGACCACGTCCGCCACAGATCCGAGATGATAAACGTGTCCGTAGGTAGGATCGTCCTCCTCGTAGGTCTGGTCCGCCGGCCGTGGATCGGCGTGCGAAAAGTAAACCGGTTTGGGCAGCATCATGTACCAGTGGCCGCCCAGGAAGGTGTTGACCTCCTCGGCGGGAATCACCAGGAAATCCCTGTCGGAAGAGCGGGCCGAGCCCTCGAAGTAAGCCTTTTGCTCCGGCAACCGCTTTGGCCCCGGGTCGCGCGGATCGGAATCGTCGTGGAAATCGCCCAGGTAAAGAATGTTGATTCCCAGCCCGCGAAAAACCCCGATCGAGCTGATCCGGTAATCCATGTCGTTGCGGTCGCGGAGCTGCTCGTTCAAATCCAGATGGAAGTGGCCGGTCAGAACTTTGAATCCGGGAATGGGCTTATAGACGTCGTCGTGCGTGTAGGCCAGAACGGCTTCGTCAGTAGCCCGGTCGCCCTTGGGACTGAGGTAGTAGTACACCGCCATGTGCTGTTCGGTTCCCGGAGGCGCATTGTAAAGCGCAAAGTTATCCCACTCCGACCGCGAAATTCTGGTCGTCTTTGCCCATTCGTGATCCGAAACACCCCAGGGAACATATCCCTCCCCGCGCTCCGGTTGCATCACGCCCAGTGAGAATGAATGGTTGTCGTCCTTCCGGTAATAGACATAACCCAGATTGATCTCGTTCTCCCGCGCAAAAAAGAACTTATGCGGTGGGGGAAAAATCGCCAGCGAACCCGTCCCCGCATCCAGAATCTCCACCCGGTTCCTGGCCCTCAGGTTGACGGGATTTTCATTCGGCTCCCCGCCGAATTCTTCCTCCTGCCACGCCCGCGCCGTATCCCGCCATACCAGTTTGGCGCCGTTTTGGATCTGGAAGCCCTTCAGTCCAGCCTTGTAGATGTAGGCCACCGACGGCTCTTCCGTCTTGGCAATCGCCTCCTGCCGCAGCAGGTTCGATCCCTTGTACGCCGTGAACCGCAGATCTCCCGCAAAGATTCCCAGCGTCAGCCCGTTGTAGGTCACGCTCACCTGGTCTCCATTGCTGGCTATATTGCACGTGCTGGTCGCAAAACTCGAGCTGCCGCGGCGAATCTCGTCGGCGCTGCGCGGCAGCGGTTGCGAGTCCCCGCCTCCCGGAACCACCAGCGGCGCATCCCAAAACGTGTTCCACTTCCGCTCGTCTTCCTGTTCCGGAGTATCGATCCCAAGCCTCTTCAGCAGCATGAGCTGGGTTCGGGAAAGCCGCCGCTTGCCCGTAGTCACATGAAACTCGGGCGTCAAATCCTTGCCCAGCACAATCCACTCCCCTCCCGGATTGCGCGCCGCCACCTCCCTCACCAGGGGCTGCCCCGCGCGCACCATGAGCTGCGCGCGGAGCTGGTCGTTCGATTCGCCCTCCCAGATCAGCGAAACCACCCCTCCGCTTTGCGTTGCGGTTACGCCATTCACCGGTTTGTAACTTCCCAGGTCGCACGTCACCGATTGCGCGCCGGCCATGCCAGTAAGCAACGCGAAAATGAACGTCAGTTTATAGCCCTGCATCGGAATCAACTCCTCCGTCGGTTAAGCTCTGCATGTCTTGGTTATGGGGAATCTGCGCCGGTTCGGGAATGCCCCCACTCCGCCGCGAAGAGCTGCAATCCGGAAGGCGCTCCAAGCACACAGCCGGGTTTTCTGACGTAAAAATCCAAAAAACCGGCTAACGTATGAACCGTAAAATTCGCTATCGTGTGAAATCTAATTACGCGTTTACAGCATGAATCCTGTTTTCTCTATGGTATGCAACCTAAACCCACTTGTGCGCTACTGGCAAGAGGTAAAACGCAGCCAATATATTGGGCGCCTGTTTCAACGCCTCAACATGATCGCAGATAGCCGCATAAACTTCGTAATCTATTGAAAAGCAAAACTCTTCACATCGAAGGATGATCCATAGGCCGCATCACGCAAACCATACCCGGCTCATCTGCACCTCTGCGCTTCGCACCGCCTGTGAGGTCCCCGCAAAATTTGCAGCCTGGAAAGCACAGCTCCCACCAGCCGCTCATTCCAACAATTACTTCCTTCAGACCTCGA
>JASHUH010000323.1 GCA_030040115.1 Acidobacteriaceae bacterium
ATCAATTTATGCGAAAAGCTGATGATGGGATCGCGCGCTCGCGAATCCTCGCGGTCTTCCTTTGACCGATAATGCTCCATGTCGCGATTGTAGTGTCCCCAAAGCCGCGGCACACGACATTCGATTAAGACCGGCCCGTGGCCCTTGCGCGCTCGATCCGCCGCCTGGCGCACCGTATCGCGCACCACAACAGGATCGGCGCCGTCGATGGTGACCCCCGGTATTCCGTAGCCGTTCGCGCGCTGCGCAATGCGGTCCACTTTAAAAGTAAGTTTGGTGGGCGTGTATTCCGACCACCCATTGTTCTCACAGAGAATAAGAACAGGCAGACGACGGGCGGCTGCGAAGGCCAGTCCTTCATGAGCCGATCCTTGATTGAATGCTCCGTCTCCAATCGAAACGGCAACCACCTGGCCATTGCCGGAGAACAGATTCGCCATGGCCACGCCGCAAGCAATGGGAACGCCCGCGCCGACGATAGAGTTTTCCCCGATAAAGCGGCGATCCGGCGCCATCATGTACGCCGATCCGCCGCGGCCGCCATTCACGCCTATCCTGCGATGGCATATTTCTCCAAACACCTCGCGCAGCGGCAAACCTGAAGCCAGGGCCCACCCGTGCCCCCGATACGTCGCCACAATCTGGTCGCATGCGTTCAGCGCGGCGAGCGTACCCACGGGAACCGCCTCCTGGCCGGCGCAAAAATGAGCCGAGCCAACCACTTCCGGTGGCGTAGTGTTGCTCAAGTCGAGAGCTCGCTGCTCGAGTTCACGAATCAGCAGCATCTCCTTGAGGAGAGCTATGCCGTTCGTTTGTTCCTCCGCATCGGTGCGCTTGGTTCCACTCGATTCGACAGTCCTCATCGGTCATCCCCTGCATGAATCGCCAAATCGCGGTGGATACATTGATTCTTTCCAGAAGAAAATCTGCTCTCGCGGTAAACAATGACGGAGTAGCGCGCTCCACAAAAGTTCGATAAGTAAAGCATTCCTGCGCTCAATCCTTTCCAGGGTCATCGACGAAAAAAGCACGTCAATACATCCTATCAAGAGCAATTCCTCTCGACGGGCGTCGCCGCGCGAGTTCAGATCCCGCGCGGTGATTCTTCCTCAGCGCCTTTGCCATAGGCGCCACCCGGGAAAAGCAGATCGCCGGGTCGGACATCTAAAAGCTAGTTCTTAAGCTAAATTGCATCTGCCTCGGCTGTGCTCCTAAAGCCAACGAAGTGATCTCTCCAAACCCCGTGGATCCGAATGTGGTGCCCGGCGTACCGTAATTCTGTATATTGAAAAGGTTGAAAAACTCCGCCCGGAATTGCATTGAGACCGATTCGTGAATGGGAAATTGCTTCTCTAAGGCGAAATCAACATCGTCATACTTCGGCCCGTTGAGCATGCCACGCCCCGTATTGCCATATTCATTGACCGGGTTATAAAAAACCGACGTGTTGAAATATTCTAACTTCGTCGGATGTGACAACTTGGGGCTTCCAGTAACACTAGCGCGACAGTAGTTGTAAGCGCTTGTATTCCCGATATTGGCTGGATCAATCCCCGCATCGGCAAAGCCCAAAGGGGGACCAGAGTGCGCTGACATGTCCACGTTCCCCGTCCAATTGCCCAGTATGTAAGAGGCGACACCTTTCTGCAGGTACCGCTGGCCGCTCCCAAATGGCAGCGCATAGAGGCCCCATGTATAGAAGGTGTTCGTAATGTTATATGCTGATACTCCGTAATCTGCGCTGAGGTCGTTGTAATTTTGGACCGCCGAATAGCCTCCCGTGCCGTTTTCGGCGTCGTAGAAACCGCTCGCGCCATTGTCTAACGACTTTGACCAAGTATATCCTGACCCGAAGGCAAGCCCGTCGGACATCCGCTTATCCACTCTGATTTCACCCGCATTGAAGTTGGACGTGCCGCGAGATTCGGCCTCGATCGCTGTTCCCTCCCACGGAAACTGCCGATCCGCGCCCGCTTCCCCGGGAACGGGAGAATTATTATCGAGGCCCGAGAGCTGTAGTCGCCTGTTGACGCTTCCTACGTACGAGACTGACACCAGCAGGTTTGAAGTGAGCTGCTTCTCTATGTCGAGATTGTACTGTTGAGAGTAGGCAGTTCTCATCGCGGGATTCCAATACCATCCAAACGTCGTAAAGGGTGTAGGAACTGCCGGCAGCGCATTTATACCTGCGCCGAGCGCTGAAATAGCGTCAGCCATTGTATAGACGGTTCCCCCAACAACGTTAAAGTCCGGGTCAACAACATAGTTGGAAGGCCACGAGTTGATGCGGTCGCTAATGGTTTGCTCCGAGCCTTGAGTGGTGTCGTAGACTATGCCGTACCCAGCTCGAATGGCGTAGGAGGAGCCCAGCTTATAATCAATACCGACGCGGGGCGCAAAGTCTTTGTAGTCCGGATTCGGGCCCAGGTTGGGATTGGGCGCCAATGTGACATGGGCAGCAAGAATCGCGGCTTCGCTTGCGGTCGCATCTCCGGCGGCCACGTTCGGGATGCAAGGCGCATATACATTTACAGCGGGATCGCAAGGCGGAGGCAGCTTGGTTCCTGAAATAATCCAGTTGCCGGTGACCGGATCGAACATGTCCGCGTTCGTCCCATGGAGTAGATGGGGCGAGGACTGCCCGTCCCAACGTAAGCCCAGAATGAGCGTCAAATTTGGCCGCACCTTCCAGGTGTCCTGGCCGTAGACATCAGGAACTATATAGCGGTCCGCCGAAGTGGATGGCAGGCCAAAGCGACCACTGTCGGGAACGCCTACCAGCGCCGAGGCGATAGAATTGCCCGTGCTAGCCTCATTTTGCGGGTCCGCTGTCTCTGTTGTAGCCATAACAAACGATGCCGACCCGACTTGGTCTTTAAGGGTCGCGGACGCCTGCTCCATGATGATCTCCTGGAATCCGAAGCGCATCTGGTGATTCCCACGGATCCAGGTGATATCCCCGCCGAAGTTCGAATCCGTTGCTACCCCTCCTAAGCTTGTGGGAGCCGCGTCACCAATAGAGTTATAAGTTGTGGCCGCCCCAGTTTGGCCGACCACGCTGGATGCTTCATACGAAAAACTAGTGCTTCCGTAAGTTGGCTCCATTCCGGGAAAACCCGAGGCAGGAACCCCGAGGAGCGGCGTTTCGCCGGAGCCTGTTGTAAATTCCCCGGAGCGCCCCGCCTCAACATCCATGACCAGGCTCGGGGAGAACACGTGGGTGTAGCCGCCGCCATACATTTGCATACCTTCAGTGGCGAAGGATCGTATATGGAAAGTTACGGGGGTTGTAACCGCCTCACTGAAATAGCCATAGTGAAAATAGAGCGAATCGTTCGGCCCGAAGCTCTGATCGATTCGTCCACTGTAATTGCCCGCATTGTTGCTCCCGACCGCATTCAGGATTGTATTGGGTCCGCCTGGCTCGACCGGAGTGAAGTTCGGAGTATCGCTGTACGTCTTCAGAAAACTTTGGTCTTCCGCGTTGATCATACTCGCGGGAATAACGTGGCCGACCTCATCGGCGGGTTCCACGCCTGCCCCGATCTCCGGCCGCGAGTAATTGCCCGCCGTTCCACTGGTATCGAAGGGGTTGTAGATCAGCGCGGGCTGTCCTGTACTGGTTACCACTGAGGCGTTCGTGAAATTGCCATCCAGCTCAGCGGCTGTGGGAGAAATATAGCTCGTCTCCGCTGCATTCGAGTACCTCCAACTCTCCCAGGCAAAAAAGAGGAAGGTCTTGTCCCTGCCGTTATAGACCTTTGGAATTCTCAGCGGACCACCAACATCTGCTCCAAATTCGTTCTGGTGATAGGGCGCGACGGCCGCCGGAGCATTGTTTATAAAGTCCGTAAACGGATTGCGCGCGTCAAAGTCATTGTTGCGCACATATTCCCAGGCGGCACCGTGATAGGCATTCGTGCCCGATTTGGAGACGATGTTCACAACTCCGCCCATGACGTCGCCATATTGAGCTCCGTCGTTATGCGACTGGACCTTGAACTCCTGTATGTCATCGATGATCGGCGGAACATTGTAGGAACTGCGATTAACCTGGGTATCGCTGATACCGTCCACGTAGTATATATCCTCACGATTCCATTGACCTTGTATCGAGGGATAAATAAAGCTGCCGCTAGGGAGCCCGGGGGAGGTCGCGTATCCTATGCCCGTGCTGTTAGTTTGGTCGTAGTTCACCGCGCTGACGCCCGGCGCAAATATGAGCAGCGCGGTGAAGTTTCTCCCATTGAGCGGCAGATCACTGACCGTGCGCTGTCCGATCACTGTGCCCAGTTCGGTGGAGGATGCCTGAAGCAAGGGGGCGGTCGCGGAAACGCTGACCGTTTGCGATGTTGACCCCACGTGCAAATGGAAGTCCTGCGTCGTCGTCTGATTTACATCGAGTTGCATCACTGGGCTTGTAGCCGCCTGAAACCCCGTCGCGGAAACCGAAAGCCTGTAGGTTCCAGGCTGTAAAAGCGGAAATTCGTAGAAGCCTTGCCCGTCGGTTTTGACGGTTCGGGTCAAATTGGTCTTCATGTCCTGCAAGGTCACGCTTGCGTCCACCACCATCTTACCGGCGGGGTCGTATACGGTGCCGTTGAATTGTGCGCTTACCACCTGGGCTTGTGAAACGGTGCCCAGCCCGAGCATCATCGCGATGCAAATCAGGGCCAGAGTGGCAATTCCAAAACGGCCTCCAGGGCCAGACAGCAGGTGCTGCGCGGGCAGACGCCGCAACGCGATGGTATTCCAATAGCTGCGCATGTTCATCCTCCGTGGGGAAGTTCTCTTAAGGGCCCTCTAAAACTCGATCGGCTTTTCCCTTTACTCCTACCTTGGATCGGTTTCCTTTTTCGTACCTTCGACCGCCGACCCTTATAAACCCGAGAAAAGGAGGTTGTCAATAAAAATATCTTACTGTGATTTTATCATCATATTATGATATTTTTTTCATTTGGGAATTGTATTTTTGACTCTTTCGCTCTCGGAGCAGAATTTTCCTTCAGGTCCGGGCCTCTGTTTACGAGCTTTAAGAGAGCGTTGTCAAGAAAAATTTCTTAATATACCATTGCTATCAATAGGTGATACACGATCAGCCGTCGATTCTTGCCCCAAAAAGGTGTGGTGGAAGCCGCTGCTGCATCTGGCGCTTCCTTGTAAGGCTTTAACTTTGAAGAACATGTCTGCCCGTTGTGGCCTGGACCCATCACCGCGGGTCTATACTGTGAAACGCCCCCGGGGAGTGATCCTCCTTCCCTCCGCCGTCGGCGGAGCAAGTTCGACATCTTCGCTTGGAATCGCGCCAATGTTTCTGTATGATGCCCGACCACTTCATCCGCACAACCCGGGAATCCTCTGTCGTTGGGCAGCTTGCCTCCCGCTGTGTGCGGCCATCCAGATTTCGTGCTTTTCGATCTGCGCCGCGCAACAAAAATCTGCCGCTCCAAAGGCCACTCCCTCCCCTGCCCTCGTCGATGAGGCTAGAAAATTGATTCAGGCCGGCGATCCCCAAGGTGCATTGGCCCTCCTGCAGCAAACCAATCCGAGCGGTTCCGATGCGAGTGAGATCCATACTCTGAAGGGAATCTGTTTCGCCATGACGGCGAAACCCATCGAGTCCACGGCCGAATTCGATCAGGCAATTGCCTTGCGCCCAAACAATGCGCCCACCTATTTATCCGCCGGACTGGCCGCCGCCGGTTTCGACAACCTGAATCGAGCCATCGACATGCTTGCGAAGGCGCTCCACCTCGACCCCGCCCTGCCGGGGGTCCGCTATAACTACGCCCTCGTCCTTGCTCGCGATGCCCGGTACGCCGACTCGGAGAAACTGGCAGACATAGAACTGGCCAGCAAAAACCCCCGGGAGGAATCTCTCGTCGAACTTTGGAAATTAAAGGCGTACGACGCCTACCAGCAGAAGAAGTGGCAGGACACCATCGATTCCTACCGGAAAGTTCTCGCGATTCAGCCCAATTGGGCCGAGGCTTACGCGGCGGTCGGCGAGGCGCTTTATGCTCTCAATCACCCTCAACAAAGCGAGGTCGCGCTTCGAAAGGCCGTGGCCCTCGATCCTCAAGATGGGGCCGCGCACAAAATTCTCGGCAAGCTCTATCAGGATGCCGGCCAGCAGGAAGCAGCCATCCCGCAGCTTGAAGCGGCGATCCGATTGAACCCCAACGACCGTGAGGCCGTTTATCGGCTGTTCCGGATTTATTCGAGCAAAGGCGATGCGGCGAACGCCGGAAGACTGCAAAAACGACTTCAGGGTCTGCTGGCCAACAATTTGGCGCAGTCGAACAGTGAATATAAGGCAACGGTGCTTAACGGCACAGGCATCGAGCTGGAAAAGAAAGGCGATTTTGCCGCCGCCCTGGACGATTACGATCAGGCGGCGAAGATCGATGTAACGAACATCATCTTCCAACGCAATGCTGCTTTGCTTCTCTGCAAGATGGGAAGAGCAGTGGAGGCGATTCCCCGTCTGCGCGACATTCTTTCGCTCGATCCCGATGACGCGGAAACGCTGCAGATCCTCGCTGTCGCCAACGAACTCACATCCGGCCGCTCCGGCGACAAGAAGAGCCTTCCTTCGCCGCAGGCGTCGTCTCATTGAATGGGTCACTCAATGATCGGCCGCTGAGCAATGTCGGCAACCGATGCATTAAGACCCCGCTTCTATCATGGCGTGGCGGCGCGAGAGCTTTTCCACCGCATCCCAATCGATGACGATTCCGGTCCCCGGCTCCGCACTCGGCGCCATCTTTCCCTGCTTCGCAACCGGAACATTGCGCAGCATGCGCTCCAACGGATCCGCGCCCGATTCTTCCGGGATCCACTCCACGCTCTCCAGGTTGGGAAAGGCGCAGGCCAAGTGCGCATGAATCGGTGAAAAAACATGAGGAAACACAGTCCTGCCGGCCGCCGCCGCAATGTTAATGGCCTCGATCGCGCCCGTGATTCCGCCCACCGTCGTCGCATCTACACGCAGTAGATCGATACCCGAAACCAGATCGGCAACCACTCTGGGCCCAAAGGTATCTTCGCCGGCCGCAATCGGGGTCGCCAGATCACGGGCAAGCTCGTGCGTCAGGCGCATATCGGTGGCGGCAAAAGGATCTTCCAGGAAACTCAACCCCAGCTCATCGAGAGCGCGACAGGTTCGTTTCGCCTCGGTCAGGGTGCTCCAACTCCAGTGCGCGTCGGCGGCCACGCGTCCCGGCATTCTGGCCGCCACCGCCGCGGCGTATTTCTCGTCGAACGCTGGGTCGTCGCCTTTGAGCATGATCTTGACGCGCCGAATCCCGGTGTCCTCGAGACGGCCCACTTCGTCCACCACATCGGCAATCGATCGCTGGTCGACGTAATAGCCGGCGACCACCGTGACGTCCGCCGAGCTTCGCCATCCTCCGATCAATTCATACAGCGGCTGTCCGGCTTGTTTGCAGCCAATATCCCACAGCGCCATGTCGATGAGGCTGAGACCGCGCGTAAGAGCAGCGCGGGCGGGAACATTCGACAACTCGAGGTGGACCATCACTTCACGCCGCATCGCGGGGTTCTTCCCAAGCACGCGGCGCGCCATACCGCTCACCGTTTCAAACAGCGGCGTTCCTCGCGGATAACCGATCGCCTCTCCGAAAACTCCTACATCGGTTTCCATCCGGACCAGCACATAATCGCGGGTTTTGATTTCAACCGAACCCAATCGCAAAATCTTCGGCAAGGGAATGCTGCATTCCGCGATCCTGGCTTTGGAAATCTTCACTCTTCACTCCTTTTGCGGTTGGAAATAATTTACCCGTATCGATGCCCACCCCAGAGTGATAACAATCTCTCAGCTCCCGCCGACATAGGTTTCGTCTACATCATCCCCGAGCCTTCCACGCGAGGAGGCAGGAATCAAATTAGGCCCCGCAGTGTGCCCCCGATATCGATGCTCGAACCGGTGATAAACTTCGCCAGCGGCGAGGCCAGAAACACCACCGCGTGCGCCACATCGATCGGTTCTCCAATGCCCAGCGGCATGTAACGCTCGGCGAGAAACCGTTCCAGTGCTTCTTCCCTCCCTACTCCGTACGCAGCCACTAATTGGTCCACAATGCCGCCGGGCCGCGTCCACATCTGCGACCAAATGGGGCCCGGCAAAACCGCGTTCACCCGCACGCGGGGAACGTATTGCCTGGCCAGCGCCTTGGTCAGATACAGCAATCCCGCCTTGCAGACGCCATAATCCATCAAGCTCGGCTCCGGCTGCTTGGCCAGGTCCGATGCAGTGTTGACTACCGCGCCCGATCCTTGCTCCGCCATCCGCGGAAGCAGCGCGCGGCAGGTGCGGATGGTCCCCATCAGGTTCACGTCGAAGCTGCGCGCCCAATCGCGGTCAGTCAGCTCCTCAAAGCTGCTCGCGTTGCCGACGCCGAGATTGTTCACCAGGATGTCGGGCGCTTTCGCGAATTCATCGAGCACTGCGCTTACCGCGCGATCGACTCCTTCAGCCGTAGCGAGGTCGGCAGCTACCACGCCGGCCCAGCGGCGCGATTTTTCCTTGAGCGCCTCCTCATCGCGATCGGCCACGATCACTCTGGCGCCTTCTTGCGTCAGCAGATCGGCAATCGCCTCGCCGATTCCGTGTGCGCCGGCGCTCACAAAGGCGCGCTTATCGTGAATCTGATAGTCCATCGAATACTCCTGATGAAGACCGCAAAAGGACTGCCCCAAAAGATTTGATAGAACGGACAGTTTAGGCCCTGACCGCTTCTTCTCCACCGTCCGGCTTGCAAAACCAACGAATCGTAGCAATCAACGGCGATGCAAGTCAACCTTGCGCTTGCCTGGGCAGTGGCTCAATTTCCGGGCTGCCGACCATCCACTCAAGACCCCGTCAAATTGGCTCTAAAGAGTCTGCCCGGGCCCACAAACTCGCCGTGGCAAGTTCACAATTCGGGCCGTGGTGCTGGTGTATAAGGCGCATTTCCGGCACCGTGAGAGCACCCCATTACGCCGTTGCAAATTCGTCCGCGACTTCGCCGCCGCCGGAGTCGCCTTCTCTTCAACGAAGCTTCTTGAGAGGCGGTCCGCTTCAAGCTTGAAACTTGCCGTCAGGCCTGCAAAGTCCACAAAAACTGAGAGTCCTTTCGTTTGACGATCCACTGCTGGTGGCCAGTGTCAAGCGGTACATCTATCGGATAGACCTTGAGATCAAGGCACGCCGCCGAGGGCATGCCCAGGCTGAGCCACCTATCGAGTACTTCCAGCAACCGGCCCTCGGCTCTCGAATTGCCATAAGCGACTAGCCAATCGTCTTTTGCCACCACGAGAGAGCGCTCTTTTGCATCCCACAGGCCGAAAAAGTGCTGCTCCGATTTGTTCCGACCGTCGTCTTTGGCGGTTTTGAAGACGCGAAACGTAGGCTCCGCAATACCGAGAAACGAGCGAATGCCCATGGTCGCAAAGACGGCCATCTGAGGGCCCTTTCCTCCCCACCAGAATCTTCGCCTGCTGACTTCCTGATTTTGGAGCTCGGACCATTCGGGAATCGCCTTCTCCAGCGTCATAGGCTCCAGATCCTCGAACTGGTACTTGCCGGTGACCTGCACGAACGCACATGGCATCGACTCTATCGACTCGAAGTGATCATCCGACTTGCGCAGCAGGAACAGGTTGTCTCCGCCACCGCCAGTCTTGACTACGACCAGCAACAATCCCCCGTCTCGAATCTGCTCATGGAAATGCCGTGGCAAGTCGAACGTGCCTGCAGTAAAGATGGCGCGGTCGTAGGGAGCCGCATCAGGAAATCCATTGCCCCCATCCCCTTCAATTATCTGAACATGAGCGATTCCAAGCGACGCCACTGTTTCCGCCGCTTGTTTGGCCAACTCTGGAATAATCTCAACGCTTGTGACTTCTCCATCTGGCCCGACGATCTGCCCCATGAGCGCCGCGTTCCAGCCGCTTCCCGCCCCCAGCTCGAAGACTTTGTCGCCTGGGGACAGCTTTAGAAGATCGAGCATTCGAAGCACGGCTGAAGGCTGCGAAATGGTCGACGGAATGTTTGCGTCGTCGTCGCCGTACAGAATCAAAGGACGATCCGCGTAAAGCGTTGCCACGTGTTCGGCGAGGTTGTCATCGTTGATTAGGTGCCATTCCTTAGTGCCCGGTACGCGATAGCGGGTAACAAAACGATGCCGTGGCGTTGCCAGGTACGCCTGTTCGGTGGACACGGTGATCGGCGTTTCACGAAAAAGATACCGCGTCTGCTCCAAGAGCTGTCTTTGATATTTCTCAACCGTGTCCATAAGGTCCTCGAAGCGCTTCAATGGGGAAGCCTGTTGCGTTTTGCCTAGAGTTAGTTGCATAAATGCAGCTTTGAAAGGGCGCGGCTTTAGCCGTGCCGCGAAAACCGCATAAATGCTGGGGCTTTAGCCCCTGAAGGATGTCTTTGGGGGCCGCTCGGGCATTTATGCAACCGGTTCCAGTTTAAACGGGCGATCTCGGAATGAGGGTCTCCACTGCGCATGGTATTCATGGCGCCCTCTCTGCTCGCGATCATTCCCGATTCAAACAGACGACGCGAATATCCCGGTTGGATCACCGGCAAACCGGAAACTGCACCACCACCCTTGCGTTCGATCCATCTTTGGCCGACCCCCTTTGACTGTCGCTGCAGTCTTCTTTGCGGCGCCAACCGTTATAGTAGGAATTAGTCATGGTTTGGACGAACAGTGAGGCCGCAATGAGTTGCTTAGTAAGGTGGCGTACTGGTTAGTCCAGGCGGGACGCATTCGATTTCCTCACCCAACAAGATGAAGGACCTTCAGGGAAAAGTTGCTCTGATTACCGGAGCCAGCCGGGGCATTGGACGTGCGATCGCATTGTCGATGGCCACGGCCGGCGCGGACGTAATTCTCAATTACCGCACCCGCGCCGAGGACGCGCAAGCCGTCGAAGCGAAGATTCTCGCCTCGGGACGCCGCTCGATCAGCGTTCAGGCCGACGTCTCTGTCGCCGGCGAGGTGGGACGCCTCGCCCGGGAAGCGCTAACCCGCATGGGCAAAGTCGACATCCTCGTGAACAATGCTGGGATTTCCCGTCCCCAGGCCTTGGGCGAGATCACCGAGCGCGATTGGGACGAGTTGATCGATATTAATCTGAAGTCTTGTTTTCTGGTCACACAAGCCTTCCTCCCCGCCATGCGCAAACGCAAGTGGGGCCGCATCATCAACGTTTCTTCGGTAGCTGCGCAAATCGGCGGCGTCGTTGGGCCGCATTACGCCGCGTCGAAGGCCGGCATGATAGGGCTCACGCACTACTATGCCCGTTATCTCGCCAATGAAGGCATCACGGTCAACACCATTGCTCCCGCTCTCATCGAAACCGAGATGACGCGCACCAATCTCCGCGCCAGCGTGAACCATATTCTGGTAGGCCGATTCGGTTCCGTCGATGAAATCTCGGATATTGCGATCCTTTTGGCGACCAACGGCTACATTACTGGACAAACCATCAACGCCAACGGTGGATGGGTGATGAGTTGATCCCGGCCTGCGTCCTCGCTTGCGCGAACCGGCACTCTCACCCTCGCGCTCACGCGCATAAGTCGAAGGCCCGGCGAGCAAATGCCGCCCGCTGACCTGCTGTGATTCGTGCGCTTCCCCTGCTTATTCGGGAAATTGAATTTCTTCAAAGAATTTATAGGTGCTTAAATCGGAAGGCGGCGCGAAGAAGCAGGCCACCTTCATGGGCTCGCTCCCCGAATTCTGCAGCATGTGAATTTGTCCTTGCGGAAAGAGCACCGCGCAGCCGGCTTTCACCGGTTCCACTTTGTCCTCGATCATCACCCTCCCCGAGCCTTGAATGATATAGATAACCTCTTCTCCATTGGGATGCGAGTGCGCCGGCCGCACGGTTTGGCCGGGCTGCACCTCGATTACACACATGGTGCAATGATTCGCGCCGGTGTTTTCCCTGGTCACCACCCAGCGCAGATCGCGGCCGGGAAGATGCAGAGCTTCGATGCTGTTCTCATCGACAATGGGCAGTTTCATGCGGACCTCGTGGGATGGGGAAATTGCGTTTAGGCTCGCCGCGCGTCCAGGCGATTGGCGACCGTGTCGGCAATGACGCTGGGGCTCAGGCCAAATGCGGCGAGCAACTGCTCATACGTGGCCGAATGAACGAACTGCGCTTCGCCCCGCGTGTCGAGAGTCGAAATGGTCACCACCCGCTCCAGAACATCCGCCCTCACATCGCGCCCCCGCCGGTACAGCGTCTTCAAAAAGTTCTGCCACAGGTACCCGTTGTTTTGTTCGGCAAACACCACCAGCTTGCCTGACCCGGCCAACTCCATCAGCATATCGCCATCCACTGAGGGCATGTCCACCACGCCGGCCTCAATGCCACGCGCGGAGAGAATCGCCGCCGCGCCCAGCGCCTCGTGCACCCCGCGGCCACTGCTGAGAATTACAGCTTTTTCCTCCGCGCCCTGGCGCAGGCGGTATCCCCTGCCGAAATCGAACTGGTACTCATCGGAGTACAGCACCGCGGCCTCGGTGCGCATCACGCGCACATACACCAGGCCGCGATTGCCTTCCATAATCCACTTCATGATGGCCAGCAACTGTTGTGGGCAGGAGACATCGATGATCTTCAGGTGCGCCACGGCGTCGAAGGTCGTAATGTCGTCGTTGCCCATGTGCGTCGCGCCGTTGGTGCGGGTTTCAAAATTGGCCGCGGTGGCCAGAAAGGTCAGGTCCAGCCCATGGCCCTCGCTCAGCCATCCAGTGGCCAGCTCCATGGCCTCCAGCCGTTCCTGCTGGCCCACGGCGATGCGGCGCATCACCTGCCAGTTGAAAAACGGGCAAAAGGTGCTCACCCACACATTATCGCCCAGCGCGGCGAACGCCTCGCCGATCAGCATCATGTTGGCCTCGGCTACGCCCACATTGAGGGCGCGCTGCTGATCCACGGCCGCCACGCCACCTTCCAGGCCGCTCGTCGAAGCCAGGTCGGAGTCGATCGACACGACCCGATTATCCAGCGCAAACACTTTCATCGCCCCCGTCACAATCGCCGCAGCTGTATAACTTTTTGCGGGATCGATCTTCGGCAGCAACGCGGAATTGTAGCGAATGCGCTTGTTGCGCCGGGGCACGCGCCCGGTAAGCACCGGCCCGGGAACCGACCCCACCGTTCCCTCGCCGCCATCAAGGCGGATCTCCAGGTGCATCGCGCGCGCCGCTTCGAGAAGCAACCGCCGCACCTCCGCCTGCTCAGGCTCTTCACTCAACCGCGCGAGGAAGTCCACCACTTCGGCGACGCGCTTGCCGCGCCGCTCCTGCTGCATCGCCAGCTCCTGCGCGCCCAACGCATCCGGCACCGTAACCTTATGCTTATTGAGAAAATCCGACAAGGCTCCATAGCCCTTGGTCGCGTGGCAGACGATGGCTGTCGGTTTGCCGTTGCGCGCCCCCAACCGGAAGCGCTCCAGCGCCGCCAGAACTCCGTCGTATTGCGTCGCGTCCACATCCGCGGCTTCCCATCCATAGGCGCGAAACACCGCCGCAAGATCGGGCATGGGGTACACCGTCTTGGTGTGGATGTCGAGTTGTCCGTGATTGCGGTCCACGAGCACGCAGAAGTTGTCCAAATGGTTTTGGCCGGCGTACATGACGGCCTCCCACACCGAGCCCTCCTGCAATTCTCCGTCGCCGGTCAGGCAATAGGAATCGAAATGCGGTTCGGCGCGGCCGGCGATCGCGAATCCCTGGGCTACGCCAATGCCCTGACCCATGGGACCGGTGGCAATTTGTATGCCGGGTAGAACCGGCCCGGGATGGCCGTTGAGAATGCTCTCGTACGACCGCGAGTTCTTGAGCACGCTTAAATTAAAGTAACCTAGGTCCGCGTAAATCGACGCCAGCGCCGCTACCGCGTGCCCCTTGCTGAGCGTGAACATGTCCTGGCCGCGGCGGGTAGGATCTTCAATGTCAAGCCGCAGGCCGCCGCCGTAAAACAAGGCCACCAGCGGAATCACAGCAGACATGGCGCCGCCGGAGTGCAGGCCATTATCCACCGCGTCGCGGCTTTGCTCCACCGTCAGAATGCGGATGTCGGAGTCCTTCACCGCCAGTAGCCGCAGAATTCCCTGCCGCAGTAACGAGGACCGCGAAGCAAAGGGATCGCGGCTGGCGCGTCGCGCTGGAACTACATTGGAAGCTGAAGCGTGCACGCTCTTCAATCCTCCGTCCCCGCGGCGCTGCGCGTCAACGGCAGTTCGCGGCATTTCTGCGCGGGCGACTCTATGATGCTTAATATGCAACTCTCGTTGCATAATCGAAATCTACTATAAGTTTGTGAAATCGGCGGTGTCAAACCTCCGGCGCAGGCTCGCTGTGCGCCGAAACAAGGGAAATGGAGAGCAGGAAGGAGTTGAAATGCGCGTTGCGGTGATTGGCGGAACGGGTCACATTGGCAGCTATCTCACACCCCTGCTCGTTGACGCCGGCGATGAAGCGATCTGCGTCTGCCGCGGCCAGCGCCGGCCCTATCGCGAGCATCCCGCATGGAGCGCCATTGCGTATTCCCATCTCAACCGCGCTGCGGAAGAAGAAGCAGGCGCATTCGGGGAACGCGTCGCACAGCTCAACGCCGACGCCGTCGTCGATCTCACCTGCTATCATCCGGCGAGCGCGCGTCAACTCGCCGACGCGCTCCGCGGCAAGCAGACGCATTTGCTCCACTGCGGCACGATTTGGGTGCATGGCCCCAGCGCTTCAGTTCCCACCGCGGAAGATGAGCCCCGCCGGCCCTTCGGCGATTACGGCATCCGCAAGGCCGCCATTGAATCCTGGTTATTGACGCAAGCGCACGAAAGCGGGCTGCCGGTGACCATCCTCCATCCCGGTCATCTCGTCGGTCCCGGCTGGGCGCCCATCAATCCCGCCGGTAATTTCAACACCGCCGTCTTCGCCGCGCTCATGCGAGGCGATGAACTAAGCCTTCCCAACTTCGGCATGGAAACCGTTCACCACGTGCACGCCGAAGATGTAGCGCGCGCCTTCCTGCTCGCCATCCGCAACCGCGAGGCCGCGCTCGGCCAAAGCTTTCACGTGGTCGCCGCCTCCGCGCTCACTCTACGCGGCTACGCCGAACAGATGGCCGCCTGGTTCGGCCAGCCGCCCAACCTGCGCTTTTTGCCCTTCCATGAATGGAGGCAATCCGTCTCTGAACGCGACGCCGCCGTCACTGAAGATCATATGCGCCACTCGCCTCATTGCAGCATCGAGAAGGCGCGGCGCCTGCTCGGCTATGAGCCGCGTTATACGCCGCTCCAGGCGGTGCAGGAATCGGTCTCCTGGCTGCTCTCGAACGGCGTCATCGCCGGCGCCGGTCAATCTCCGCAGCAGCCCGCCCCCTCCATTTCTCCACCGGCGCCGCGGTGACACCGGCGCCCCGATCGTCTCAATACGAATTCGCTGCTTCGTATTGCGCAATGCATTGTTCGCTTCCTCGCCGAGCCGTCTTTTTCGCAGAGTGCACAATGCGCAGGCCCCCAACCTGCAAAGGACGCCCCGTTATCCGGTCAATTCCAGCGCCTCATCCCACCCCCAAACACGCTTGGCGCGCCTTTCCACAGCGCTTTGCCAAGCCGCCCATAATCAGCAACATCCCTTCACGCCGTGGACCGTTTTATCCCCGCCGCAATTCGCTGAATTCTTTTTCTTGACACTCATTATTACCCGGTGTTAATGTTCTCGCTGCAAACATTGTTGCATATAATGCAATGAGTAGCGGCCCCGAAATTTTCCCCGGATTTGCCCTGGTTTGGAGGTCACAATGCAGCTTTCGAAGGCGGTATTCCGCACCCTTGCGCTCGCGTTCCTGGCCGTTGCCTTCCTGACGGTTTCCGCCCCTGCGCAAAACATCTTCGGCGCCATCGTTGGCACCGTAAGCGACCCTTCAGGCGCTGTACTGCCCGGAGCCACGGTCACGGTTACAGACACGTCGACGGGCGAAAAGCGATCCGCCGTCACCGATGGACAAGGCAACTACGAGATTCTGTCCCTGCCACGCGGTGAATATAGCGTCGATGTCGATCACTCCGGGTTCAAACACTTTTCCCGCAGCCCCATCGATGTGGTCGTCGACCAGCAGGCGCGCGTCGACGTGAAAATGGAGGTCGGATCACAGAGCCAGTAGGTCGTCGTCAACGCCGCCCCGCCCATCATGCAAACCGAGAGCGCCTCGCTCGGTCAGGCCGTTGAGGGCCAGGCAGTGACGACGTTGCCGCTTAACGGCCGCAACGTGCTCGCCCTGGTCGCGTTAGTTCCCGGCGTGGTTCCGCAAGGCAGCTCCTTCGGCAATCTCACGGGCCAGAATGTCTTCGCGGCGGGCAATTACCAGATCGACGGCGGCAACGCCAATCAAGGCTCGGTGCTCGTCGACGGCGCCCCCGTCAACACCTCTTACGGCAACACCGTGGAGCTGGTCATGGATCAGGACGTGGTTCAGGAATTCAATGTCCAGACCCACAACAACACCGCCGAATTCGGCATGTACACCGGCGGCGTCATCAACATGAGCACCAAGTCCGGCACCAACGCCTTCCACGGCGAAACCTACGAGTACCTGCGCAATACCGTGCTCGACGCCAACACCTTCTTTGCCAATCGCGAGGACACGGGCAGGCAGGCGTGGCACCAGAACCAGTTCGGCGCCAACATCGGCGGACCGATCAAACACGACAGATTATTCTTCTTCGGCGACTACCAGGGATACCGGCAAACCGAAGGCTATCCGTTTTTGGTGACTGTTCCGACCGCAGCGGAGTTGACGGGCGACTTCTCCGCCATCTCCGCCGCCATTTACGATCCAACCACCACCTGCGGCTACAACGGCAACCCGGCGTGCGTTGCAGGCCAACCTACCCGGCAGCAATTCTCCTACAACGGCGTGGCGAACGTTATTCCTCCCAGCCGCATGAGCACTGTCGCCAAGAACTTGCTGGCGTTCCCTATCTTCGCCCGGCCCAATGAGACCGGAACCCTGACTGCCGAGGGTCCCGTGAACAACTTTTCCACCCTCGCCACTACCGGAGGCAGAAACGATCAGTTTACCCTCCGCGGCGACCAGATCCTGAGCTCGAAGCAGACCATGTTTGAGCGTTACACCTGGTGGAAATCCGCGAATCTGCCCACCAAACCCTATGGCAACGGGTTGATTACCGGTGACCCCATCTCTCCTGAAGCGTTCACCACCCAACAGGCGGTCGTCGGCGACACCTACGTCTTCAATCCCACCTCCGTCGCCGATGTGCACCTCTCCTATCTGCGCTGGAATTATGTGCGCACCCCCGCGTTCCTTGGCATTGACGAGAGCACGGCCTTCGGCTGGCCCTCGTACATGAACTTCGGCGCCCTCAATGACCTGCTCAAATCCACTGCCGTCCCTGTCATGAGCTTTTCGGGGCCGATCAGTTACACCGAAGGCTCGGCCGGCTACATTTTCTCCATCAATAACAACTACACGATTGCCTCGACCTATCAGAAGATCTGGAAGCAACACACCTTCAAGTTCGGCCTCGACCTGCGCCGACTGGAAATGGATTATTTCCAGAACAACGACCCGGGCGGCGTCTTCACCTTTGACAATGTCTTCACTTCTCAGAACGTCTCGTCGCCTGGAACCACGGGCAACGGGCTGGCCTCCTTTGAATTGGGCTACGTATCCAACAGTTCGTCGCAAACGGTGGAGATTGCCCCGCCAACCTTCCAGACCCTTTACTACCAGGGCTATTTCGCGCAGGACACCTGGGTGCCTACGAACAAGCTGACGCTCACCTTAGGCCTTCGCTACGAAGTTCCCGGCGTCTACATCGCGCGCCACGGTTGGGCCGATACCTTCAACCCCACTGAAACCAACCCCATTGTCGGCGTACCGGGAGCCTTCGACCTGGTCAGCACGTCGCAGCACCC
>JASHUH010000324.1 GCA_030040115.1 Acidobacteriaceae bacterium
GACTGGCGCCCGCCGGCGCTCAAGAGCGAGATGCGTGCGGGCTGCTCGGCGGCAATTGGCCTCACCCGCCAAGAACCGGCCGTCTTGCGCCAATTACAGCGGCTATCCAATTCCCGTAAAGTTTTGAGGGACGTGCCAGGTGGCGTTTTCTTGGGAGAAAACGCCACTCAACCTCCGAGGCTCTGCTCTACGCCAATTGGAGAATCGCTATAGCCCAAATCTCAAAGGCTGCGCGCGGGTGAGTGTCTTGATGGTTCCATTGGGCGGCCACGGAGAGGCGCTATTCTGGATTCGGTTTTGGGGGTCGATGCGGAGTGCATTCGGACGAAGAGCGGAAACAACGGCGGCGATTGAGCCGTGCCAAGGCGAAGGTGAAACAGTTTGAAGCGCGAGCAAGGCGTGCGGAGTTGCGGGCTGCGTACTGGCGACGGCGGGTAGCCGATCTCCAGTTTGAGCGCAGCGCGGCCTATCAGGCGCACCTGTGGCCGGTGGCCGGGGGTGCGGAGGCGGGTGCGCACCAGTCGCGCGCCGCATCGCCGGCGGGGAACGCCAAGTTTGCGAATCGCAGGCCGGACTAAGGCCGGCTATTCGGCTGTTTCCTGTTGCTTGAGGATGAAATAGGCAATCGTTTTATCGCCCGAAAGCAGCATCTGGTGAGGAGTGCCGGCGGGGATGTAGACCACCTCGCCGGCGCGCAACTCCTGGCTCGCGCCGCCTTCGATGGAGTCGCCCCGGGTTTCTCCAGGTCCGATGGTGCGCGCTCCGCAGACTGCGCCGCCGGTAACCAGCGTGGCTGCGCCGGCCAGGATGATGAAAAGGTCGGCGAACTTCTCGTGTATTTCCGCCTCGCCGCTGCGGCTGCGGAAGCAAAGCATGGCGGCGTGCTGGGGGTATTCGCGGAGGGTCTCGCTGGCCGAGCCGTCACTGAGTCGTGCGAGTTTGCGGAGATAGGCGGCGCGCTCCAGCAGGACGGCCGACGTCCAGTGATCGACGGAATTGCGCGCGGGGCGGGCCCGGGGTGGCGTAATCTCCTCGCCTGCAATGCCCTTGAAAATTTCCGCGGAAATCTTATCCATTCTCGATTCCTTTCCTGTTGTTCTTTTGTGCGGCTCCGGCCGCATTGCTTCTACGGGTCCTGGCCTGGGGCTTGCCCGCTGTCGATGCGGGCATCTCCGCCAGTTCGCGGGCGCGGCGGAAAACCGCAAGGAGCATGGGCCGGGTGAGCTTGCCGGTAAGGGTGTTTTGCAGAGACGGATGATAGCTGGCGATGACCTTCAAGCCGTCGGGAAGGGTGTACTCGGCTCCGTGGGCAAAGATGTAGCTGCCGCGCAAGGGCAGCCGGGCGCCATTGGCGCTGCGCTGCGCGTAGGCGAGAAGTCCGCCGAAGGCGATGCGGCCCAGGCAGACCACCACGCGAAGGCGGGCGAGGAGCCGCATTTCGCGGTCGAGCCAGGCAGCGCAATTGCGCAGCTCATCCGGCTTGGGCTTATTGTCCGGTGGGGCGCAACGAACCACGGCGCTGATCCACAAGTCGGTGAGCTTCATGCCGTCATTGCGGGAGACAGCGTGCGGTTGGGAGGCAAATCCGGCCTCGTAAAGCACCGGGTAGAGAAAATCGCCGGAGCCATCGCCCGTGAAGGGACGGCCAGTGCGATTGGAGCCGTGCGCGCCGGGGGCAAGACCAAGGGCGAGAACGCGCGCCCGTGGATCGCCGAATGAGGGCACGGGCCGGGCCCAGTAGTCCCAATCGGCGTAGGCGCGGCGGCGGACGCGCCCCACCTGGGTGCAGTGGGCGCGCAGGCGCGGGCATAGATTGCAGGCGACAATGCGATGGTTCAGCACCTCCAGTGGATGCGCGAGGGCCATGAAGGAATTTTACGGCGATCGGCTTGTTGCGCGGCGCTTGGGGCGCACGGTTTGATCGGGCAACACTCTCGACCAACTCTGCGCGCATCGCCGCCATGTGGCACACTGTGTGCGGAGGAAAGGCAAAATGAAATCCGCGAAGTTGCTGTTGCTGGCTGGCGATTATGTTGAGGATTACGAAATCATGGTTCCGTTCCAGGCGCTGCAGATGGTGGGGCACACAGTCGATGCGGTGTGCCCCGGGAAAACCAAGGGCGAGCAGATCCGCACCGCGATTCATGATTTTGAGGGCGACCAGACTTACAGCGAGAAGCGCGGGCACAACTTCACACTGAACGCGACTTTTGACGAAATCGATCCGGCGGAATACGACGGCGTGGTGATCCCCGGCGGCCGCGCGCCGGAATATCTGCGTTTGAATGCGCGGGTTCTGGAGATGGTGCGCCATTTTGCCGACACCGACAAACCGATCGCGGCGCTGTGCCATGGGGCGCAACTGCTGTCGGCGGCAGGGGTGGTGAAAGGGCGTCGGCTGAATTGCTATCCAGCCTGCGCGCCGGAGGTCGAGGCGGCGGGCGGCATTTTCGAGCTGGTGGATTTTGCCGAAGCCGTCGTGGACGGCAAGCTGGTGACCGGCCCGGCGTGGACGGCGCATCCGGTCTGGCTGGCGCGTTTTCTCGAAGTGCTGAACACGCACTTAGGCTGATCGGGTCCCGACCATGGCGTGGCGGAAATCGGCTCAGAGAGCCCTGAACGACGACAGGCCCTTGAGCCGGGAAGGAACGTCCTTTATGGCCAGCTCAGGGAACCCGGAGTTTTTGCGCCGCGCCATCGCCCTGGCAACGGCGAACGTGACCAGTGGCGTGGGCGGGCCGTTTGGGGCAGTGATTGTCCGCGCGGGGCAGATTGTGGGTGAAGGCGTGAACACGGTCACTGCTTGCAACGACCCCACCGCTCACGGGGAAATCAACGCCATGCGCGCGGCTGCCAAGGCGCTAGGAACGTTTACCCTGGCGGGATGCGCACTCTACACCAGTTGCGAGCCCTGCCCGATGTGTCTGGCGGCCGCCTATTGGGCCCGCCTGGACGCAATTTACTACGGCGCGTGCGCGGAGGATGCAGCCCGGGCAGGCTTCGACGACGCCTTCCTTTGCCGCGAGTTGCGCAAGCGTTCTGAGGCCCGAACCCTGTCCGCAACGCAGATGTTGCGGGATGAGGCGTGGGTGAGTCTGGCAACCTGGATTGCGTCTCCCTCGAAGATCGAATACTGAGCCGAAACCGGAATAGGAATGAGGAATAGGAATGAGTTGTTGGACCAAGTGAACGCACGCGAGTGCGGTCGGCCGGGCTGAGTCGGACAGCGACGACCTTGACCGCTGGGTTTACGCCGAAGATTCTCCGTCCAGGCTCCCGGCGGCGATCACTCCTTGAGAGGAAAGCGGCGGGTCCGGTATCCTTAGAGAGAGACGGCCCGCCAATGGGCCCCCAACCCAGGAGGATTTTGAAATGCAAGAGACCGTCAAGAAAACCACTACGCAATCCAAGCCGCGCAAGGCGGCCGCTAAGAAGGGCTCCGCCACCAACGTGCAAACCATGCCGTCGGTTCCGAGCCACGATCAAGTCGCGGAACTGGCGCGCCGCTACTGGGCAGAGCGCGGATACCAGGACGGACATTCCGAGGAGGATTGGTTCCGGGCCGAGCAAGAGCTTCGCGCCAAGGCTTCCTGAGGACGACGCCGTATATTACCTGCAAATCTCGCCTTCTTTCGTTTTTGTTGACCCAGAAGAGTTCTGGCCGAAGCCAGGGCAGCAGGGGCGGTGCGCCCGGCCCATACACAACAACCTCGGAGCGGAACCCTTCGGGGCGGCCATATTAGCTCCAGAACGTGAACCCAGCGGCGTCAGCGTGAGCGGGAATATTCGGGAACGGGCGCGTCAGGCGGCGTCACTTGACCTTCACAAAAGCGATCAGTCGGGATTGCTCCCGGCTGTTGAACTGACCCAATTTCAATCGCCTAGGGTCCGTTCCGGCGGAGATCCATGACGGGAACGGGCCGAACCGCTACGCTTTCGCCGTCAGCGCCTTCAAGCGCGCATTGAGGCGGCTCTTGTACCGCGACGCCGTGTTGCCATGCAAAACACCCTTTTGGACGCTTTTGTCGAGGGTGGAAATGGTTTGGCGGTACTGCGCTTGGGCGGCGTTCAGGTCGCCTTTGGCGAGAGCCTCGCGCAACGCGCGGAGGCTGCTGCGCACCCGGCTGCGGTTGGCGCGGTTGAATTCAGTGCGTCTTTCGGTCTGGCGGGCGCGCTTGAGCGCCGAAACATGGTTTGCCATCGCTCTTCCTTAACCTTGCCCTGATTTTCAGGGAGAATGACGCGGTCCGGTATGCAACAAAACGCCGCATCCTACGCAAGCTCTCAGTCTACGGGATGCGAGGCCGGGGGGTCAATCGGCGAGCGCGCCAAGCGCGAGGCGGGGTGATTGCGGAACGGGGGTATCCGCCAAGGCGCCGGATTCATCAAACTACTACGACGGCCGGATTGACGGGCCGCACGGGTCGCGCTACTCTCTAGACCAGATACCGGCTTTGGTAGCCATCACCAACCCGCTCTTCCCAGAGGCAGCTTCAAGCCACTGCTGTGGAGTGCGGCCGGGGGCCGGGAACCCTTCTCAGTCGATTGCCGTTTGGCCGCGTGCAACGCGTCAAGCCCGGCTGGTCCCTCCCTTCGCGATGAGATCCATCTCGCTCGCCGATAAGTTATATGTATCCAATCCGGTAGTGGCCTGGGGCCAACCGGTTTCCATTGACTCCGCAACCCTGTGCTGGAGGACTTAGAAGCCTTTGAAGATCGCTCTGGAGATCACGCCCAACCTCGAGCCCCTGTTCGGGACCCGCGATGAAAACTTGAGACTGATGGAAGACTCGCTCGGCGTCCGGATCGACCTTCGTTCCGACGCCATTCACCTGGATGGCCCTGCTGACGCCGTAGCGCGGGTGCAACGGATCTTCCAGGATTTCGAGGCGTTGCGCCGGCAGGGCGTCAATCCGCACAACGGGGAGCTGAACGGGATGCTGCGTTTGGTGGTGGCCGACCCAGCGGCTTCGCTGCGCTCGATCGCGGACGCAGGGCGGCAACGGAGCGTGGGCGTGAAGCGCACCGTGCAGCCGCGATCGGTGAATCAGCGCCGGTACGTGGAGGCGATCGAGCAGCGTGATATGGTTTTCGGGGTGGGACCGGCGGGTACCGGAAAGACCTATCTCGCGGTCGCCATGGCGGTTGCAGCGGTCATTGCGAAGCGGGTAAGCCGCATTGTGCTGGTCCGGCCGGCAGTGGAGGCGGGCGAGCGGCTGGGCTTTTTGCCGGGAACCCTGCAGGAAAAGGTCGATCCCTATCTGCGGCCACTCTATGACGCGCTCTATGATCTGCTCGACCCCGAAAAAGTGGACAAAATGCTGGAAAAGAACGTCATCGAAGTGGCGCCGCTGGCGTTTATGCGCGGGCGAACGCTCAACGATGCGTTCATCATCATGGATGAAGCGCAGAATACCACCATAGAGCAGATGAAAATGTTCCTGACTCGGATGGGCAACAACTCGAAGGCGGTAATCACTGGGGACATCACGCAGATCGACCTGCCCAATCC
>JASHUH010000325.1 GCA_030040115.1 Acidobacteriaceae bacterium
GCAACTTATGAGACGGTGATCGCGGCTACCTCGTAGTCTTCGACGCCGGGAATGGTGAACTGGAGCGATGGCCCATCAGCGCTAAACATGACGCTGGATCCGGCGCGCAGCAGATCGACCGCCTTGACACGCGCGCCCGCAGGCAGCGTCAAGCGCACCGTTTGCGGACCGATGGGGTGGGTGGCCTGGATCCATCCGTGCTGGGCGTCGGGATTGGTGTAATTCAGCACGTGGACGGCGTAACCCGGCGATGTTTCCCAAGCGAACATTTCCACAAAACCTTCGCCCGATACGTCGACGATGCGCTCATCGCGCGTAATCCAGCGAATAGTGTTGTCGATCAGGCGCAGAAGGTCGCCGTGGCCGGTGAGCCAGTAGGTGCGCTCCACGTCCCCGGGGAAATAGGCGATGCGGCTGGGACCGGATTCGCGCAGGACCACTGCGGGCTCGTCGGTGTGCGAAATGGGCGGATAGGCCAACTCCGGAGGGTAGCGCACGAAGCCTGGAACCACGGTGAGCACCGCGTCCTGAACAGGCTGGAGCGGAATGCGATTCTGCGCGCCCGGAATCCAGTTGGTGTCGTGGAAGCCGTCGAGAATGGGATGCTGGCGCTCGATGCGGGCGTAATAGGCGTTGCCGTTTGTGCCGATGACGTCGCCGGCCTTGGCGACGCCAAGCAGATCGGCGAGGCCGAACTCCGCGCGCGGATTGAGATTCTCATCGTAGAGGCTGGTTTCAAAGCTGGCCAGAAGCGAGCCGCCGGAATCGACGAAGGCGCGAATCTGACGACATTGAGCGTCGCTGAGCATGGCGACGTTGGGCAGAATGAGGGCGCGATATTTCGCCAGGCGCTCGGGCTCGAGGCGATCTTCATGGACGAAGTCGAAAGCGAATCGGCCGCGGAGCAAAGCATCGTAGAGACCTTGCGTGGTTTCGTGCATGTAGGCGCGGGAGCGCACCGTGGCGGGACCCGGGTAAAGAAGCTGGGTGCTTTGCCCAAAGACGACGCCGATATTGGCGATCGAACGGCGCACGGTCAGATGCGCATCGTGCCTGGCGGTCCACTGGAAATAATCGGAGCCGACTTTTTGCCAACGGCGATCTTCGCCCAGACCGTCTTCCGCGCCCACAAAATGGTAGTACGGAACCATGCCGCCAGCGAGGGTTTCATTCATCCACATCCGCGCTTCGTCGGGATTTTTCGATCCATTGCGCCAGGTCACGGCGCCGGTGGAATAGGCCGCGGTGACGTTGGCGGCGAATTTTCCGTCCATGATGGCGTTGCACACGCGGCCCTGTAAACTGCAGCCCCACACTTCGTCATTGCCGTAGGTGCGTCCCTGGTTGTCGGCCTGGAACCAGGCGGCGATCTTGCCCAGGCGGTCGAGATTCGGACCGCCGCGCACGTTGCCGCCGAGGTTGGCGAAGAAGAAACAATCCGGACGCTTCTCTTTGGCGAGCGCGTCGTACCTGGTCCAGAGCTCGAAGACGCGATCGTTGAAGACGCGCCAATAGGCGGTTGTGTTTGAGGGAGGAAGCTTGCTGCAGATGGCGCAGTGGCAGTCGGGCAGGCTGCCGAGTGGCGGCCAGCCGTTGGTGTAGAAGCAATCCACATTGTAGAGCGAACCGACTTCGCGGATGAGGGCGGGGACATAGTCGTCCATGTAGGTGGAGAACATGCAGGTTTTGAAGAGGCGCGGATCTTCGGTGCTGAACTGCACGGAACCATCCTTGTAGCGCATGGCCCATTCGGGATGCGCCGCCAGCGCATCGCCCCAGTTGAGATCGGGGCTCATGCGCGCCACCACGCGCAGGTTGCGTTTTTTGGCGGCGGCTGTACACTGGCCGAAAAAGTCGCGGCCATTGAGGAATTTTCCCCAGCGGTGGAACTTCACTTTGGAGGGGTAAAAGGCGAGGATGCCGGTCACGCTCACGAAGACGATTTGGGCGCCGGCGTTATGCCAATAGTCGGCCCATTCTTCGATGTTCATCGCCACCGGATCATGCTCAGTCATGTTGGTTTGGCCCACGCGGCGGATCCTTTGCTGCCAAGGCTGTAAAGCCGGGTCGATGGGCGCGAGGCGGGATGGGAGCGGGACGAGTTGAATTTCAGATGCGCGGTTTGGCTGCCCGGCCGCGATGGCGGCCGGTTCGAGAGCGTTCAGCGCGGCGGAGACGGGGAGAACAGCGGCTCCGGTTCCTAAGCTGGTTTTCAGAAATGCGCGGCGATTGAGCATCCGGGTCCCCTTATCGTCCAGGAGAAGTGTAATCGGCGTAGGGACCATGCACCAACCACGAGAATAGGCAAGCGACGAGCGGGAGTTGTGGATGCTTTGGTGCGGTTCGCAGGTTTGAAGGCGGAGGGAAGTGGAATTCTCAAGACGAGTGACGGCGTCAGTCGAGAATTGGAGGGGTCGCGCAGGTGTACACTAATCGAGATCCCAGGGCCGGCTCGAAGCGAGCCGGTGGACGCTGTGTCGGGACGTGGCTCAGCCTGGTAGAGCACTCGCTTGGGGTGCGAGGGGTCGGCAGTTCAAATCTGCCCGTCCCGACCATCTTTAAAATCAATAAGTTACGGAATGTTGACTCCTTGTGAAATATCCTAAGCGAGGGGTCTCTTTCTTGCAAGAATTTTCGCCTCTCCTCTTGGCGTTATTGTCCAAATCATGTGATCGATCATGCGCGCGGAATCCTTCCAACGACAATGATTCGGGGATGAACACTCAAAAAGTCGTGCGACAGGTCGAAACGAGAGAT
>JASHUH010000326.1 GCA_030040115.1 Acidobacteriaceae bacterium
GTGGAGTCAATTCTGATCGAAGCGCGGCACATGCGGTCCACTCTGGAGAGCCTGTCGCGCATTGCCCGGCCCCACAGCGACGAACTGGCCGCGGTTTCAGTTTCAGAACTGCTCGCAGATATGGAGGAGTTGCACCGCGCGGAGTTTTTGCAGCGTTCGATCGAATTCCGGTTGAATATTGCTCCAGCGCTGCCGCGAGTACTTTGCAGTGCGCAGCAGTTGCGGCAGGCCGTGCGGCAATGTCTACAGTTCGCCATGGAGGCGGTGGAGAGTCCTGCCGTGGCCCCGGACGAGCCCAAAACGATCCGCCTGGAGGCCGCGTGCGAAGACAGCTTAGTGCAGATCCTGGTGGCGCATTCGGGCCCCGGTTTTCTCAATCCCGAGCGCGCGTTCGACCCTTACGTCTTCCCGCAGAGCGGTAGAGGATCGAGTATTGGTTTGAGTCTGTGCGCAACCATTTTGCGCGACAACAACGGGCGGGCCTCCGCCGTGAATTTCGAGCCTAGCGGCGCAGCCATCATTTTGGAGTTGCAGGCGGCGTGACATCGGAGATGGAACGCAAATGCGGAGGGAACGAAAAGACGAGACCGCGAAGGCTGAAGTTTGGCGAGCCGCCTCTGGCGCCGGTTATCGCGATTAGCGGGAAGAGTAGTATCGGATTCAAGATGAATGTCAGAAATCTTTGCTCAGCGAGGGTCGCCCGAAGGTCGGTGACCCGGTTGCGTAGCTTGCAGTCGGCGAGGCCCATCGCTCTTGCGGCCTGTAACGTCGCGCTGGCGATCTTGCTGGCTTTTTCGCCGCGGGCGGCGGAGACCCAGGAGCCGGCGCCATTGCGCGTCGCCATCGTGGGGCTGGTGCACGGGCATGTGGAAGGATTCCTGAAGGCGTTGCCGAATCATCATGCCGTGGAGCTGGTGGGAATCGCGGAGGCAGATCACGCGTTGCAGGCGAAATACGCGCAGAAGTACGGGCTGCCGGAAAGCCTGTTCTTCACCAGCGCGGACGCGATGATCAAGGCCCGGGATCCGCAGGCGCTGCTGGTGTATACCTCGATTGCCGACCACCGCAAGGCGATCGAGACGGCAGCGGCGCACGGGATTTCGGTAATGGTGGAGAAGCCGCTGACCATTTCGCTCGCGGATGCGCTGGCGATCCGCAAGACAGCGCGCGAACGCCACATTCACGTGCTGGTGAACTATGAAACCACGTGGTACGCGAGCAATCACTTCGCCTATGATGAGGCAGCGAGCGGGCGTCTGGGAGCCATCCGGCGCGTGGTGGTGGAAGACGGGCATCAGGGCCCGCAAGAGATTGGCGTGCCGCCGGAGTTTCTGCGCTGGCTCACCGATCCGGCCCTGAACGGCGCCGGCGCTCTTTACGATTTTGGTTGCTACGGCGTGGACCTGATGACCTGGCTGATGCACGGGCAGGCCCCGCTGACCGTGACGGCAGTAGTGAATCACGATAAGCCTGCGATCTATCCCCGCGTGGACGATGACGCCACCATGGTGCTTGCCTATCAGAGCACCCAAGCGGTTATCCAGGGCTCATGGAATTGGCCATTCAATCGCAAAGATATGGAGGTCTACGGCGCCACCGGCTACGTTATCACGGCAGGCGCCGAGCAGGTGCGCGTGCGCCGCGAGAAGGACGCGCAGGAGCAGTTGGTGACCGCAGCACCGCTGAGTCCACCGGAAAGCGATTCGTTGAGCTACCTGGCTGCGGTGCTTGCAGGGAAACTGGAAGACAAAGGAGATTTGAGCGCGCTGGATACGAATGTGACGGTGATGCAGATTCTGGATGCGGCGCGGGAATCGGTGCGGACGGGACGGACGGTGCGGTTAGCAGCGCTGCCGGAGGAGTAACGCGGCGGAAGGGCCGCTGTGTATTCGCGCTTTTCGCGCGGGTAAATCGGACACGGCCACCGACCACGCGATTCGCTCCGTCGGTCGTACTATTCTCCATTCCAATTCTTTCTTGGACCCGGCAGCCATTCCATCCCTCGCCGGCGATGCGGGTCGTAAAACCCCATGCGGGACGGTAGCTCTCTTCCGGAGGGCATATTGGCGCCCTGTTCTATCCTTTACTCCTCAGTTAAATACGCTAGGCTAGGTCTGTCGCCAATCGGGCAAGGATCGCTCGTGGAGGATTGCCGTTTTGCCAATACTTTTCGAGGGCATTCGACCGTTTCGGAGAGCCGGCGCTTTGCGCGATGTCCGCGCCGGGATTGCTCTGGCGGCCATGAACATTCCCCAGGTTCTGGGCTATACGAAGATCGCGGGAATGCCCGTGGTGACCGGTCTCTACACGCTACTGGCGCCGATTTCCACCTTTGCCATTGCGGGCTCATCGCGATATCTGGTGGTTTCGGCCGATTCGGCAACGGCCGCGATTCTGGCCGGGGGCCTCGCGGGCATGGCGCCGCTTGCAAGCGCCAAGTACGTCGTATTGGCTGGGTGGGTGGCGCTGCTGACGGCGGGATTTCTGTTGCTGGGACGCCTTTTCAAGCTGGGCTTTGTCGCCGATTTTCTCTCGCAGACGGTGCTGGTCGGATTCTTGACGGGAGTGGGCTTTCAAGTGGGAATCGCCGTCCTTGGGGAAACGCTCGGTATGGAAGTTCACTCGCGCCGAACGGTCATGCAGTTCATCGAAGTCTGTCGAGGATTGCCTTCTATCCATCTGCCCACCCTGCTCGTTTCCCTTGCTGTGCTGGTGGTTGCCGCGGGGCTGAATCGCTTGGCGCCCAAAGCGCCCGGGCCGTTGGTGGCCGTCGTCGGGGCCACGGCGGCAAGCGCCATGTGGCGTCTTTCGGCGCATGGCGTGGCGACCATCGGCACGCTCACCGGAGGCCTGCCGCACCTACGGTTCCAGGTGTTGCCATGGGAGGAGCTTCTGCACCTGTTTCCCATCGCCGCATCCTGCGCCGTCATGATTGTCACGCAGAGCGCGGCCACGGCCCGCGTCTATGCGGCGCGCCATTCCCAGAGATTGGATGAGAACCAGGACCTGATTGGGCTTTCCGCGGCCAACGCGGCGGCGGTGCTGACCGGAACATTCGTGGTGAACGGCAGCCCCACGCAAACTGCTATGGTGGAGAGCATGGGCGGCGAGAGCCAGCTTGCGCAGCTCACTACGGCTGGCGTGGTGGCAGCGGTGCTGCTGTTCTTCATCCGGCCCCTGGCATTCCTTCCCCAATGCGTGCTTGGCGCTCTCGTGCTCCTGGTTGCGTATCATCTGATCGACATTCGGGGATTGCTGAGCATGCGACGGGAGAGCCCGGGCGAGTTCGCGGTGGCCCTGATTACGGCGCTGGCGGTGGTTGGGGCGGGCGTGGAAGCGGGTATTCTGCTGGCGATGATCTTGTCGCTGCTGCGCATTGTGCGCCATAGTTATCGTCCCCATACGGGCGTGCTCATTCCAGACGTCAATCATACCTGGAGAATCGTCCCGCCTGCGCCTGGCGCCCACACCGAATCAGGACTCGTGCTCTATCGCTTTGGAGCAGCGCTTTTCTATGCCAACGCCTATCGTTTTGGCGACGAAATTCTTTCCCTCGTGGGGCCATCGCCCTCGCCGATTCGCTGGCTGATCGTCGATGCCGAAGCGATCGTCAACATTGATTACAGCGCGTCACGGGCGGTGATCGCCCTACAAAACCATCTTGCCCGATTGGGTGTCGAATTGGGATTTGCGCGGCTTTCGCCGAGCGCGAAAGCCGATTTCAACCGTCACCACCTAAGCGAGGCGATCGAGCCCTCGCGGATCTTCGAGCGCCTGCACGATGCTTTGCATGCATTTACGAATCTTCAATCGGCGACTTGAATGAGTATGCGAGCGGAACTACGCCGCCGGGGGGTGAACTCAGGGCGCGAAAACACGGAGGCGCACGCGCCACTGCGTGCCTTGACCGGGCGCGAGCGCCACCATGCCCGTGTCCATTGGCCCCCATTCTTTACCGAACGGGTCGGCAAAGTTGAACTGGTCTTCGAGCGCAACGAAGTTGGCGGTGGGCGGCGAATACATCTGGATGGTTCGAATTTCCGGAGAGATGCCCTCGACGTCAACGCCGTAATGCGCGGCGGGATCGACGATTCGCACGGTGGCGGCGCCGTTCTTCCATTGGAGATGGCTCCAGTTGTCGTCGTAATAGTTATTGTCGAGCGCGCGGCCGTTGGGAGCGAGGAAGTCGTATTTGGTTCCCTGGACGGGGAAGAGTTTGCCGGTGGGAAAGACGTTGTCGTAATTGTCAACCTGCGCGTACATGGTGGCGGGGATGTGGACGCGTGCCTGGTTGTGCTGGCCGGAGGGCAGGCGGAAGTAAGGATGCCAACCGATCGCGATGGGCTCGTCCTCTGTGCCCACGTTATGGGCGGCGACAGTGGCGTCGAGGGCTTC
>JASHUH010000327.1 GCA_030040115.1 Acidobacteriaceae bacterium
AAGCCATCGCACCACCACATCGAAGACGTAGGCCCGGTGCGATATGGGTCCGCCCACCGTCGTCCAATGCAAAGGAATCGTATTCCAGATGAAATGGACGGTGAAGCGCACCACGTTCATCCCCGCTCCCAGAGCCGCCCCGCCCAGCGTCAGCCAATCCGGCAGCCAGAGGCGCTCCACATCGAGCGCCGCCAGCCCAATCAGCAGCCAGCAGAGCGCCATCCTTTCTGCGCCGAACCACACCGCGTCGAAGACGCTGATCCGAGACCAGCCCGGCGAATAGACCGCTGGCAGTTGCCGCCAGATCGAGACGCCCCACGCCGCCGCCAAGGAAAGCTCGACAATCGGATAGCGCCATCCGATCTTGCCCCGGCAGGTCCGGCAACGCGCTCTCAGCGCCAGCCAGCTTATCACCGGTATGTTCTCCCACCACCTGAGCGTGCGCCCGCA
Source organism: Acidobacteriaceae bacterium (assembly GCA_030040115.1). Taxonomy (GTDB): domain Bacteria; phylum Acidobacteriota; class Terriglobia; order Terriglobales; family Acidobacteriaceae; genus Telmatobacter. The sequence continues at coordinate 451 of JASHUH010000327.1, forward strand.
GTTCCGGCAGTGCGACCGCGGTTGCACCACACTCTCGTGTTCCGGCCAGCGGCTTAGGCATACATTCAGGAAACTGCCGAAAGCCAGCCCCACCAGCGCTCCGAGAACGGTCCCCAGAATCCGAATCATAAGAATAGTTGAGCCAACGCCGCGCAAATATCTTTCGTGGGGTGCGCCTGGCCCTTTCGTATGTTTGCGGTCCGGAGGCTGGCGGCTGCGTCGGTCCCCCTCCGCAGGATAAGGATGGCAGTGCGCCTGTCCTTGTTGACAATGCGCCTACCTGGTTGCGGCCCTGCCGCCCGCTTTCTCCTTGTTCGCACCCGTCTTTTTCGCCGCGGCCTTGCGCCGCCGTATCTCCTTCGTCGAGTACATCGTCCCCCTGCAGTTCGGCGATCCGCAATTACACAGGCATTCGTCGTCGCCGCCGTCATAAAGGCAATAGTCGTAGGTGATCTCCTCACCCGCGGCGATGTTGCGCAGGGCCGTGATCCACACCCGCCCGTCCACTTCTTCGGTCTCGCAATTAGGGTCGCAACTGTGGTTGATGAACATCGCCATGGAGTGTCCGTCGATGACCATCTCGCCGCGCCCGAGTCCAAAAAGATAGGTGACCGGCGACTCGCTGAAGCGGGTGTCGGCGTCGTCCTTACTCAAACGGGGGCCTGTGTATTCGGCCACGCGGCGCCCTTTGCGAATGGCGGTGGCGGTGTAGCAGCCGGCGGCGTGGATAGCGGAGGAGCGGATCATCAAGCCCATCGGGTTGGGTCGCATTGTCCTTTCGAGAGGGTTCCCGCGGGCTGCGCCGCCTTCCCCGCATCGTATCCCCGCATCGTATCATTGAAGGGGGCGACTAAGAATTACATGAAACCGGGCCTTCCCATCGCGATTTTGCTGGCCGGCTGCTTGGCCGCCGCGCAAACGCTCATGGCTCAGTCTTCCCCGCCGGCTTCCGGCCAGAATCAAAAGCCGGCTGCTGCCCCCAACCAGAATTCCGGCGCGCAAACTCCGGCCAATGCATCAGGTGGCAACCCTTTCCCTGAGGATGAAAGCTCCGTCCCCGTGCTGCCCTCCCGTGACGCCGCGAATGTCCCCTCCGATTTGAACGACGCAGGCCGCTTGTCCTTGCCCGCCGATGATACCGATCCCGTCCGCAGTCCCGATGAACCGGCCGCCGCCTCCTCCCAGGGTTTCAGCTCCAGCTTAAGCGGACTGAGCGGCTTGGCGTCTGGCGCCGATGACGAAGAACCGCCGGGACGGAAGAAGAAAGACGACCAGGTCATCGAAACCATGCCGCGGGAAACGCCCAAGGAAGACCTCAGCGTCGGCAACTACTATCTCGATATTAAGGACTGGAAAGGAGCTCTCTCCCGCTTCCAGTCGGCGCTGGTGCTTGCCCCCGATGATCCCGATGTCTATTGGGGACTGGCTGAGTGCCAGCGCCATCTCGGCGACTTTGCCGAGGCCCGCGCCAACTATATCAAGGTGATGGAATACGACCCCGGCAGCCATCACGCCAAGGACGCCAAAAAAGCCCTCAAAGATCCCGAGATCGCCAACGCCAAACCAACTCCATCCAAATAGCCCGCCACGCGCAGCGCTGCCGTAAAGCGACGCCGGCACTCAAAGGCGATTCCCTCAAGACCATTCAACTGAAAGGGCAAGGGCTGCATGAAAAGCAGAAGGGCTCTACGCGCGGAATTCCGCCCAGCGTAAATATGCCGCGATGATCTGGTCGCCCCAAAGCCCGGCCACGATTCCTCCTACGCAAATAAACGTGCCCATCGGCAGCTTAGTCAGCGCCCAATCCTCGGTCTTTTTGCCTCGGTGAGGCGAGCTGAGCCGAACCAGCGCCACCACTGTGCCCAGCAGAACGCCAAGCACAAAAGAAAGCAACGTGTGCCCCAGCCCGATCCACACGGCAAGCAAAAGCATCAGCTTCACGTCGCCCAACCCAATGCCTTCGCGCCGCCGGATCAGCTGGTACGCCCAGCGGATGATGAGAACAAAAAATGGCGCAATCAGGATTCCGAGCAGCCACCGGAAAACCACGTTATACATATGCTGATGATGCGCCACCAGGCCCCCGGTCCAGTGCAGCAGCGCTGCGCTCGAGTGCACCGCAAAGCGCATGATCATGAATCCGCAACCCAGTGCGGCGCCGCCGAGCGTCAACACATCGGGGAGCCACAGATGCTCCGCGTCCAACACCGCCAAACCCACCAGCAGCCAGTACAGAATCATCTTGCCTGCCGCGAACGACAAAGCATCGAAAATGCTCACCCGCGACCACCCCGGGAGATAGAGCGCAGGCAGCGCCTGCCACGCTGTGATGGCCCACGCCGCGCCCACCGACAGCTCTACCAGCGGATAACGCCAGCCGATCCAGGAGCCGCATCCGCGGCAACGCCCACCCAGCGCCGTCCAGCTCGCCAGCGGCAAGTTCTCCCACCACCGCGGTGTGCGTCCGCAGTTTTTGCAATGCGAGCCCGGCTTCACGACGCTCTCGCCATCCGGCCAGCGGCTCAGGCACACGTTCAGAAAACCGCCCAATATCAGTCCTAGAATCGCCGCTGCAAGGGTGCCGACCGTCCGGATCATATGAAACCTTGAGTATACGATTACCAATCTAGCCGCCAAGTTTTCTGAGAGACAGGGGTGCGGCCCAGCCGTTGCTCAAGTTGTCCAATCCGATGCCGTGTCGCCTCGCAACTTCATCGGCCACTTGATAACTGCGTTTGATATAGGGGAGACGGAGGGAGAAACCGTGAGGCGGATGAACCGACGTTAGCGGGCGCCTATCTTTGACCAATCCGCTCCAAGGACAATCCGCATCTTTACTCGACCGGTGCTGGAGAATGGGGCAGGGAATTGCTTTCCATACTGCCTTCGAGAAGCCGGAAGCTTCTTCCTGCAAACTCGCTCAACTCGCCATTGAACGAACTGCCCAGTCAAGCCGCCATTCCGATAATTATCGGCGCGATCGCACGAGGCAGGGAAGTAGCTACGCGAGCAACACTTCCGGCCGAATAGGCCGCACCTTCTCTGGTTTACAAAATGCTTGAAGTCTCCAACCGCTCGAAAATGACACGGACTACATGCGAAGGAGAAGCGCCCTACTGGCGCTTACCTCCGCCCTGAGACCCGCGCGCCGTGGGTCTCACGTTGCGGTCCGCAGGAATCGGCCTGCTGACGGCTGCGGTGGCAGGCCGGCCGTGATTCACGCTTGCCAGTTGCCCTCGATTCGTCTGATAACTCCGTGCGTGCTGCACCTGCGTGCTCATGCGCGGAGCCGTGGGCGCGCGCCATGCCGCCGCATCGGACGGCCGCGGCCTGGCCTGCACGCCGCGTGCGCCGCCACGGAAGCTTGCGCGCGGTGCATTCCCTGCGCGACCGATGTAGCCGCGATTTCCCGCGTTATAGCTATACACGTTGTGAACCACCCGGGTGTTCAGGTGGTTGTAAACACGGTTATAGAAGAAATGGCCGCCACGCCAGTAGCCGCCCTCGTACCCGATGCCGAAAAAGCCGAAACCATAGTTGATGCCGCCGTAAAACCCGATGTACCGTCCCCAATGGCCGGGGTAGAACAAATAGCGGCCTCCATAGAATCCCCAATAGCCGGGCGTCCACAGAGCACCCTCATAAGGAGGCTCAACCCAGGCGCCAGGGACCCAGTAATAGCCCTGAGGACCCCAGGCCCAATAGCCAGGCTCCCAAATATACCCGTCAGCGGGCGGCGGTGGTTGTTGGTAGTCGGGCAGCGGTGGCGGAGGCTCCGTGGCCGTTGCGCTGGGCTGCTCGGCGTAATCTTGATCGTCGGGCGCCGGCGCCGCTCCTGCTTGCTCAGGAGGAGGGGGCGGAGCTTGCGTGGTATACGACGGGCCAGAGGGCGCCGCGCCCACGGGAGCCTCGTTCGCTGCCGCTGGGTCCGGCCCTTGGTCCGGGGGTGCTTGATCCTGAGCGCTCGCAGTGCTCGCGCTTACATCGGTGATGGTTGGCGTCAGCTTCTGGTGGCATCCTGCCATGCAAAACGCTGCCGCAAAGGCCAACCCAATCCATGATGCAGCCCGAGGAAAGCCTTTCATAGCACCTCCGTGCGTTCGGATTCTGTCCGAACCCCAAGTCTAGCGCAGCCCGGTGGAGATGGCTAGAACCTGGTGCGAAAATGCCGGGCGCCAGGAGAAAACTTACCTCAGCGGCTAAAAATAAGCGTGAGCTGCGGGTCGCGCCTCCCGCCTGAAGCCGCGCCGCCCGCTGGATTGATTTTGCGATCGAGTTGCGGGGAAAGCCCCCGCTTTTGAAAAGGAGGGGCCCCTATCGAAAATCGAGCCGACCGCCGAGCTAGCGGAGAACGTGAAGGAGATTCCAGACTCCCAAAATCCCAAAGACAGCCGCGGCTTCCAAACCTAAAGCCCATGCCACCCCGCGGAGGAGATTTCCCTCCCCGATATTCCCGGACCTTACGCGATCATAGATCCTGACTTCCGGCAAAGGAGAAATATCCAGGACGCGGCAGACCAGGCTCGCTCTCACCGGGACCGAAACCACCGCCGTCTCGCCCGAGAGCGGCGACTCCTGGCCGCTCAGATGCTCAAACACTAGGCTCGCCATGCGTCGATCTCCTTCCAAATCTCATCGGCATCACGGCTCTCCGCCAGTCGCTTGAGCCGGACGCCTCTTAGCGAAGCATGTGGCGTGCCATTCTTGGCCGCAATGTTTAGCAATTTAAAATCAATAGCTCAGGGGGGTTGATGTGGCGGTGCTTGTAAACGGAGGTTTACAGACGCACAGCCACACACCGGCTTTGTATACACCACCACTTTTGAGGGATCCGGCGCGACTCCCGCTCAAGATAGTTTTGTCGAGCTATGCGCTCTCCGCAGGTTTGGCGTTCGCATTGACTGCGGTTTCTCTGCTCCCCGCACTGCTGGCCGGAAAAATGAGCGGACCGCCACCGGGGGGAAATGCCTCGGTTTACCGGAGAAAGCGGAAAAGATTCCAAATTCCGCAAACCGCAACGGCAAATGCTGCCTCCAACGCGAGTGCCCATGCAGTTCCCACCAGGCAGCTTCCTCCCTCTGGATCGGATCGGGAGCCATACCGGACTTCATGGCCCTCCGATCCGGAAAAATCCACTACTCTGCATACCAGACTTGCCCTTACGGGAGCGGAAAGCTTGGCCGCTTCGCCGAAAAACATCAGCTCCTCGACCTCTACATCTTCAAAAGCTCTGCTCGACATAGACCGACTCTCCCCAACTAACCCATCGGCAGATACCGGCTTTCCGTGAGTTCCGGAAGCAACATCGAAATGAGCCGCCAAGCTCGTTCGATGACGAAAT
>JASHUH010000328.1 GCA_030040115.1 Acidobacteriaceae bacterium
GTTCCTTGCGCGGCGGCGCAACGCGGTCATAGCCATCACACGTCCCGTAGTGCTGCGTCGTGGGTGGCACCTGCGCGCGAAGGATTGTGTGCTCGGCGTCACAGATGCGGACGCGCTGTTTCTTGGCCGATACTTCAAGGGTTTCGGGGTGATCCGGGACGGGGGTGCGTTTTACACCGCCCGGGTGAAGGCAGCTATGCAAGCAGGCCATACCACCGTCGCCGTATTCGTAGACGGCCATCCCTTGCGGGGATGCCCCGGCGTACCGGAGCACGCCCTTCTGGTGAAGGGCAACGATGCCCCGTTCCTTAAGCGAGTAGCAATGCTGTTTCTTGTTTTTGGCGTTGGTTGCGCGACGAAACTGATCCTCGCCGTAATACGTTGCGGCCCGATCACGCCAGCGGTGGGCTGACCGGGACATCTCCCGGACGGCGTCGAGCAGGTCAATCCTGCGGGGTGGGTGCTTCACTGGTGTTTCCTCCATGCACGGTGTATTTGTGTGCATGCCAGTAAATACTGCGTGGCCTGGTCCGCCAGAATTTGGGACGAAAAAAGCTATTTTTTTTATCGCCCCGGCCCGGTCGCCTGCATGCTCGTCCCGCCGGTCAGGCGTAGGCTTCCTCCTGTTCCTCCTCGCGCTGGTGCTCCTGCTCGCGCTGGTTCTCTGCGGCAATCTCGCGGCGGTATGCCTCTTCGTCCGAGGCAGCCTCCTGCGTCTTGAAGGGCTGGGCCGGTGAGGCTGGCGTTGGTGGTGCTGACGGTGCTGGCTTTTTCGCCGGGGCTGGGGCAGGTTCCGGTGCGGGCACGGGCTCCGTCGCCGTCGGCTCCGTGATCAGGCGGTCGAGGCACTGGTAGAGGTAGCCTCCCAGGTTCGTCGCCTTCTTCAGCGAATGGGTGATCTTTACATCACTCAATCCGGCGATCGCCGCCAGCACGGCGTCCAGCCCATGCTTTCCGACTAGCCTCGCGGCGATGCGGTCGGCATCAGCCGGGGCGAGCGTGCCGTTGAGCCCACGCCGGGTGACCAGGGTGGTGGCGGCGGCGACGTGAGCCTCCGGGGCCTTCGTCGGGGCCGGGGTGGGCTTCGTCGCCGGGGTAGTTGTCGGGGTTGCCGGGGAAGACTCGGTCGTGTTCGTCGCGCCGGTGACCTGATCGGTCTCCATCATGCGCTCGGGCCGGACCCCGAACCCGCCCACCGTGAATCGACGACCGGGCACCCATTAGGCACCCCGTCCACGTTCTGTATCGAAGCAACGAATCCGCGCTATACCACGATCCGAGAGACCGATCTTGGCTATTTCTTGCGCAGGCCGCCAGTATCTAGTAGCAGAGGAATTCATGCTGCTGAAAGGCAATGAGAATACATCCCGGTTCGGTGCCGGTAGTGGCCGAACCGGTCTTTTTTACTTACAGTCTGAGAATTTCAACTCGACATGCGTCGCCAAATAGCCCGTAGGCCTAGAGATCAATGGCGCAACACGAACCGTCTTTGGCACCCATAATAGAGGTACATTTTATGAAGTCGAAGCTGCTCAAGCCCGTAAGTGCCGATGAGGCCACCAGACCTATGCCGGACCACTTTGCCGCGATCAGGGATCGCATTCGCACGAAGCGCAAACCCGCCGCCGAACCCGAGGTCGGTATTTTCTTCGTCTACGAAGGCATGCCTTTCATTGACGGCACCCCGGTTAACGAAGCGGAGCCCTACGGAAGCTTCACGGGGCACGCCGTAGGTCACCCCTCCTTCTGGCATTTCCTCCAGCGCAACGGCGCGGTGCCGTCCGACGTCGAGTATGACGAGGTCCCGCGTGGGCGGGTAGGCTTTCAGACCGAAGAACAGAAATTCTACGTGTTTGCCGATCCCTGCATCTTGAAGGACACGCAGATAATCGATCGCATTGAGCGGGAATTGAACCTGCCCTCGGCTGACACAGCGCCGCCCAAGCTTGATTCGCATTATCGGTGCCCCGGTTGCATGAAAACCGAGAAGCAGCGCCGAGAGGAAGAGGCGGATTGGGATTTCTAATTTCGCGGCAGATCGGTGATTTCTCTGAGAGGGCGGAAGCCTTGAGCACCATGGCCGAACGGCTGACCCGGAGAGGGTTGTATATCGGTATTGCAGGAGGCGCTGGCCGCTGCGCGACAGATCGGGAACGACTTCGTCTGCGCCGTGAGCGCTGTGGCTGCGGAAAAGCTTCGACAGCTAGTGGAGGTCCATTCTGACCCAAGATTTAGTTCGGTCGGCGTTGGGAGACTCCAGTCGGAATATGCCGACGACAACGATAAACAACTTGGCCTCCATTAAGGTCCGCCGGTTCTGTTCATGGGATTGGTTCACAGGACCCGATTCCGAATTTATACAAAGAGATGATGCGGGCGCACACCGGGCGATGCTGGATCACGTTGTCAGAATGCGTGCGCAAAGGTGCGCCATAATCTCCTTCTTTAAATGAGGTGGCAGGGCCTTCCAGTTGCAAGGCCACACTCCTCTCTCCAGCTTTTGGAGACCAAATTCCTGTTGCAATCCGCAATGCGAACACTAGACGCGACTGCTTTTGAGCAAGCCTCAGCGATCCGGCCCTATGTTGCAGACATCAGAGACAGCGCGAGTGCAGTCTCCGGCATAGCGACCGAGGAGCTTGACGATTGGGTTTCATGGGCCTTGGCGCAGGCTGAGCGCCTCGGTCTGGCCGTTGGGGATCGATTCCTGGTCAGCATGCAAGACGTGTGAGGAGCCGACCGCCGAACCGACAAGGGGAAGCTGGC
>JASHUH010000329.1 GCA_030040115.1 Acidobacteriaceae bacterium
ATCACTTCCCAGCAGAGATAAAAGATCAACAGGTTGGCGCTATACACCAGGCCGATGAAGCCGCCGATAAACACCAGCATGGTGGCGTAGAAGCGCGTGGCCGCCCGCTCGTGCGCCATATAGCCGATCGAGTACAGCAGCACCAGCCCGCCAATGGCCGCGCCCATGAACGCGAACAGCACGCTCAGCGCGTCCACGTGCAGCACCAGGGCCAGCGGCCCGTCCCACGCCCACAGCTTCAGATCAATCGCCTGTCCTCCGTGGACCAGAGGCGCCAAACCAGCCACAGCTCCAACTGCCGGCAGACAGGTCAGAAAAGCCAGTATTCCCTTTACCCGGGCAGAGCAAAGTCGCGCTACCAGAAATTGCAGCGCCGCGCCCAGCAACAGCGCGCATGGAGCCATCAAGACCAGCGTCGACGCCCTCATGTCCTTTATGGTGAGCGCGTCGCCAAGACCGACGATGTGACGCGATGCACACTTCCAAAGCTGGCCCGGGCATTATATGGGTCTATATACCACAATGCGGAATCAAGCATTTCGCCTAGCCAGAACCATCCGCCCACCTCGCGATCGTCATCGCCAATTCAACGCGCTGAAATCACCCCGTGCATGGTTTATCGTGGACAGCATTGCTGCGTTGGCGCGGCAGCCAGCCGATTCCCTCCGCTCAAGGGGATGAAGGAAAATCAAGATGCGTATCACCTCGCTGCCTCAGTTCACCGCCGTGATCGCCGTTTCGCTTTGCGTTGCCGGCTTAGCCTGCGGCGCCCAGTCGCAAGCGGGCAACGCCGCGCTCTCCTTCCCGGCGAAAGCCTCGCGCCGGGCCGAGGCGCAACCTGCCCCTCCGCTGCGCTCGGCCGACTACCGCGCCCTGCAGCAGCGTCTCGCCCAGGGCTGGAACACCTGGGACACCCACAGCGTCACCACCCAGGTCTTGCTGCCCGAGGGGCTGGCCATTCACATCGGCCTCCAGCACAACACAACCCTGACCGGCGACACATTTCTTCGCGACGCCCTCATCGGCCGCCTGCAAGCTGGCGCCGAGCAGGTGCAGCCCGGCCCGCACGCGTGGGACGGCGGCTACACCGACCTGCGCATTTCCTGGGAAGGCCACCGCTGGCGCATCCAGAGCGCGCACGACGACAATGACTTGGTTCTGCTGGCCACCCCGCTGCCCTCCACGCCCATCTCCGCTGTGCCGCCTACGCTCATCGTTTCTGTTGATTTTCTCTGGAACCGCCCCGGCACAACCGTTCGCCGCGCAGATTTCATCGAGACCCACGGCGCTTCGGGAGCCGTGCCCATCTATTGCACCTGCGCTTCGCCCGCCACTCAAACGCAGAGCCCGGCGCAAAACCGGAACTACGCCGACGCTCCCGTCTCCGCCCCGTACTTCTCCGTGGATTTCACCGCAGGCGCGGGCATCGCCACCGGCCGCCGCCGCACGCTCGCCGAGATTCAAGCCATCATCGACCGCCAGCGCCATTCTTACGAAAACTCCATCGCTTCCGCCGGCCGTTCCGCGTCCATCCGCGACGCCATTGAAACTATCCTTGGTTGGGACACCATCTACGATCCCGATCAGGACCGCGTCATCTCTCCCGTCAGCCGCCTCTGGAGCGTGAACTGGGGCGGTTGGGTGCTTTTCGACTGGGACACCTTCTTCGCCGCCACGCTGGCCTCCATCGGCGACCGCGACCTCGCCTACGCCAACGCTCTGGAAATCTTGCGCGAAGAAACGCCGGAGGGCTTTGTTCCCAACTACGCCCGCCCCGGCGGCTGGAAAAGTTTCGACCGCTCCGAGCCGCCCGTGGGCGCCATCACCGTGCTCGGCCTTTACCGGCAGTTTCACGACCGCTGGTTTCTCGAGGATGCGTTCGCGCCGCTGTTGCGCTGGAACCGCTGGTGGAACGAGCATCGCCAGACCCAGGGCTACCTGGCATGGGGCAGCGACGGCGACACCCATCCCGCCAATCTCGACGACCACTCCCGCGGAACCCGGCAGGGCGCCATCCTGGAGTCGGGCCTCGACAACAGCCCCATGTACGACGATACGGTCTACAACCCGCAATCGCATCTGCTGGAATTTGCCGACGTGGGCCTCATGAGCCTTTACATCGCCGACTGTGACGCCCTCGCCGAAATTGCCGATGTGCTTGCCAAGCCCGATGCGGCCAAGGAACTCCGCGCCCGTTCCGCCCGCTACCGCGCCAGCCTAGCCACTCTGTGGAGCGAGCCGGACGCCGCCTTTCTCAACAAGGATCTGCACACCGGCCAATTCAGCCGCCGGCTTTCGCCCACCAATTTTTATCCGCTGCTGGCGCGCGCGGCCACGCCCGCCCAGGCGCAGGCCATGATTCAAAAGCACCTGCTCAATCCCCGCGAGTTCTGGGGCCAGTGGGTCATTCCCTCCATCGCCCGCGACGACCCGGCCTTTGCCGATCAAAACTACTGGCGCGGCCGCATCTGGGGCCCGATGAACTATCTCGTCTATCTGGGTCTGCGCAACTACGACGACCCGGATGTGCGCCGCCAGTTCGCGGAAAAATCCTACGCGCTGTTCCTCAAGGAGTGGACGCAGAACGATCACGTGCACGAAAACTACAACGCCATCACCGGCAGTGGCGACGATGTGCGCTCCAGCGACCGCTTCTACCACTGGGGCGCTCTGCTCGGTTACGTGGAGTATCTCGAACAAACCGCGCCCGGGCCCACATCGCCGTCCGGGCCGTGAGCCCTGGCGGCGCCCGCAAAGCCCGCCCCATTTTCTTCGCTCGCCCGGGTGCATGGCCTACAATGCTGCGGAGGGTTCCACCACCATGATTGCCTCCTTCAAACAGCATTGCGGCCTTTCCGTCATCCTGTTTCTCGTGCTGGGTTTCGGAATCTCTATTCCATGCGCGGCTCAGCGCCGCAACCAGTTTGCCGCCGCGGAGGCAGCTCTGCCGCCCGGCGCGCGCGCCGTCGTCGAGCGGCTCATGAGTCTGCGCGAACTGCCCGATGGCGTGTGGAAGATGCATGCCGGCGATGTGCCGCATGCTGAAGACATCAACCTCGACGAGAGCGATTGGCGGCCCGTCGCCATGGGCGCCAAAGCTCCCAATGAGGCGGTTTGGTTTCGCCAGACCTACGAGGTGCCCCCGACCCTGAACGGCTACGACCTCACCGACTCCCGCATCTGGTTCCAGTTCCACGCTGGCGCCAATGGCCCCATGCCCCAGATACTCTACTTCAACGGCCGCCGCGTGGCCATGGGCGAAGACCTCGAGCCCATCGTCCTCTTCGATAAAGCCCAGCCCGGCGACAAAGCCGTCGTCGCCATCAAGCTGCTCCACACCGTCGATGTGAAAACCTTCCGCGGCGCCACCCTAACCATCGATTTCCCTGAATCGCGACCCAACCCCGTCGATCTCGGCGAAGAGATTCTCGGCGCTGCGGAGCTGGTTCCCAGCCTCGCCCCCGGCGACGCTGCCCAAATGGCTACCCTTGAAAACGCCATTCACACCGTCGATACGGCAGCGCTCGACGCCCACGATCAAAGCAAGTTCGACGCCAGTCTCAAATCCGCGCAGGTCCAGCTCGAAGCCCTCCGGCCCCTACTCCAGCAGGCTGTGTTTCATCTCGATGGCAACTCCCACATCGACGCCGCCTGGCTCTGGCCCTGGACCGAAACCGTGGGTGTGGTGAGAAACACATTTTCCACGGCGCTGCAACTGATGTATGAGTACCCCGGCTATATCTATACGCAATCCGCTGCCGCCTACAACGAATGGATGGCCGACAGGTACCCCGACCTCAACGACCAGATCAAGCAGCGCATCAAGGAGGGCCGCTGGGAAATCGTCGGCGGCATGTGGGTCGAGCCCGATCTCAACCTGCCCAGCGGCGAATCCCTGGTCCGTCAGTTGCTCGTGGGCAAGCGCTGGTATCAGCGGAACTACGGCGTCGACGTGCGCATCGGCTGGAACCCCGATTCCTTCGGCTACAACTGGCAATTGCCCCAAATCTACAAAAAGAGCGGCGTCGATTACTTCGTTACCCAGAAAATGAGCTGGAACGACACCAACCAGTTCCCCTTCAAGCTCTTCTGGTGGCAGTCCCCCGACGGCTCCAAGGTGCTCACCTATTTTCCCAATGGTTACGGCAACAACGACCTCAACCCCGTCCGCCTCTCTGGAGACCTGAAGAACGGCCGCCAGTTCTCTCCCGGCTTGCCCGAGCTCCTCGATCTCTACGGCATCGGCGACCACGGCGGCGGCCCCACGCGCGCCATGCTCGACGAGGGCGTCGGCTGGATGGATCCCGGCCCCACCGCTATCGCCTCCAACGGCGGCCCTCCGGTCACGGCCAACTACCAATTCGGCACCGCGCAGTCGTTCTTCTCCACCGTCGAAAAGGAAATTGCTTCTGAGAGCCCGACCTGGAATTACCAGTCCATCGCCAAAGGCTACGAGCCTCCCGCTGCCGTTCCCGGCAAAATCGCCATCCCCACCTGGGACACCGAGCTTTATTTCGAATATCATCGCGGCGTCTACACCACCCAGGCCGAGCAGAAGCACAATATCCGCACTTCCGAAGAAGAAGTCCTCAACGCCGAAAAATGGTCGTCTCTGGCTTGGCTCGACGGCCAAAAATACCCCGACGCCGAGCTCACCGTCGACTGGGAAAAAGTCCTCTTCAATGAGTTCCACGATCTCGCCGCCGGCTCCGGCATCGCCGTCATCTACCGCGACGCGCAGAAGGATTTCGACTGGGTCCGCATGTCCACCAGCGGGATTTCCTCATCCGCCTTGCGAACGGTCGCCGAACACATCGACACCCATGGCGCGGGCATTCCGGTCCTCATTTATAACCCGCTGGGCTGGGAGCGATCGGGCGACGTCAGCGTCGAAGTCCAGCTTCCCAACGCCGGGTCGCACCAGCTTTTCGTGGTCGATCCTTCCCAGCAGAATCAGCCCGGCGCTCCTCTCCGCTCATCCCTCGATGATAAAGACGGCGTAGCTCATCTCACGTTCCATGTCTCTGCGGTCCCGCCGCTTGGCTACAAAGTAGTGCGGATCGAAACCGGCAATCCAAGCGTCGGCAAGGGAACATCGGCTGCACAATCCGGGAACGCTATCGAGCTCAACGACGGAACCCTGCGCGTCGCCGTCGATAAATCCACCGGCTGCATCACCCGCCTAGAGGTGGGTGGTTTTGAAACCCTGGCGAACGGCGCCTGCGGCAACCAGTTCCAGTTCTTCCACGACCTGCCGAAGGAATACGACGCCTGGAACATCGATCCCGGCACGTACGACGTGCCGCCCATGACCATCGATCACGCCGAGTCCGTCGAGCTGATCGAAGCCAACACGCCCCGTCCGGCCATCCGCGTCACCAGCCACTTTCAAGACTCCAAATTCGTCCAGACCATCTCCCTTCAGGGTGACATCGTCGACATCGAGAACGACATCGACTGGCACGAGTCCCACGTTCTCCTCAAAGCCGCCTTCCCGCTCGCCGTTTCCAGCAACTTCGCCACCTACGAAATTCCTTACGGAACCATCCAGCGCGCCACCACCCGCAACAACAGTTGGGAGAAGGCCCAGTTTGAAGTTCCCGCCCTGCGCTGGGCCGATCTCTCCGGCCCCGGCCCGGACGGCAAGGTTTACGGCCTCAGCCTGCTCAACAAAGACAAGTACGGCTACGATGCCGTCGGCAACCTGCTGCGCCTCACCCTGCTGCGCTCGCCCAAGTGGCCCGACCCCAACGCCGACATGGGCCATCAGCACTTCCACTACGCGCTCTATCCGCACGCCGGTGCGTGGCGGGATGCGCTCACCGTCCGCCACGGATACGAGTACGATTACCCCCTCCAGGCCGTCGTCACCACGGCCCACCCTGGCGCCTTGCCCGCCGAGCATTCCTTCGCATCTGTATCCCCGGATAACGTCGTCCTCACCGCCGTCAAAAAGGCTGAAGACGCCAAGGGTCTCATCTTCCGCGTTTACGAGTGGGCTGGCGAAGACGCGACCGCCGAGTTCCACGTCCCCGCCGGCGCGTCCGGCGCCACCCTTACCAACTTAATGGAAAAACCCGAAGGAAGCCCGCTCGCCATCACCGGCGACCTTGTCAAAGTCCCCATCCACCCTTACGAGATCCTCACCATCCGCGTCGATTACCCTCAAGGAGGTCCGCAACTCTAGATCTCTGATTGTTGGCTTGTTCATCCTTTCTGGGCGCTGCACCACCTCAACTGCCTGGGAAAGTTTGGAAGTTAATCGAAAATGAAGCTTCTTCTCTGGATCGCCGCCTCCCTGCTTGGCGCGCCTGCGGTGAATCTTGCCCAGGAACACGCCATCGTCGTCCCCGCGCAGCAAATTCACGCGCGTCTCGCGGCGGTGGTTCCGCAGGCGGCGAAAGGCGTCGACGCGGGTGCCATACTGGCCAATTACGGCCATCTCTCGCTGCGCCTCTACGTGCGCACGCACACCGGCGGCGCAGAGATGCACGCCCACTTCGACGACCTGATGATTGTCGAGATCGGCTCCGCAACCTTGGTCACCGGCGGCACGCTTGCGGATCGCAAAAATGGAGCGAATGGCGAAAGCCACGGTTCGATCGTCGAGGGCGGCGTGGCCAGAAAAATCTCCGCGGGCGATGTGGTCATCGTTCCCGCCGGCGTGCCCCACCAGCTCATCCTTCCGCCCGGGACGACGTTCGAGGACCTCTCGGCCAAAATCCGCGAGCCGTGAAGAAAAAACGCGCAAGGCTCGCGCCAGCCATCCAAGTCATTGGGCCGGAGAGTAGAGTTCTCAATCGGCCGAATCGATTGCTGACCACTGACCATCTGTCTCTCAAGCGTTATACGATCCCGATGAAACCCTTCCGCCATGTCCCGTCCAATTCGTATGGAAGAATTTCCCGCGTGGCTGGTCGACGCGCTCGTAGGTGTGCGCTCCAAAATAGTCGCGCTGCGCCTGCAGCAGATTGGCCGGCAGCCGCGCCGCGCGATAGCCATCGAAGAAAGCCAGTGCGGTGGAAAACGCGGGTGTCGGCACGCCCATCTGCGCCGCGTGCGCCACGGCTTTGCGCCATGAATCCTGATACTGGTTCACTGCGCTCGAGAAAAAGCTGTCGAGCAGCAAGTTGGTGATTTCGCGGTTCTTGTCGAAGGCTTCTTTAATCTTGTCCAGGAAGCGGCTGCGAATGATGCACCCGCCGCGCCACATCAGCGCGATGCCACCCATGTTCAAGTTCCAGTGGTTCTCTTCACCGGCCGCGCGCAACAGCATGTAGCCCTGCGCGTAGGAAACGATCTTCGAACAGTAAAGCGCCCGGCGCACGTCCTCGATAAACGCGGCATGATCACCCGCCGCGGGCTTGGCCGACGGTCCGGAGAGAATCTTCGCCGCCGCCACGCGCTCTTCCTTGAGCGCCGAAAGGCAGCGCGCAAAAACCGATTCGCCGATCAGCGTCACTGGCTGGCCGGTATCGAGGGCGCTGATCACCGTCCATTTGCCCGTGCCCTTCTGGCCGGCGGCGTCGAGGATTTTATCCACCAGCGGGCCGCCGTCCTTATCCTTCTTGGCGAAGATGTCGCTGGAGATTTCGATCAGGTAGCTGTCCAGCTCACCTTGGTTCCAATTGGCGAACACCTCGTGCAGTTCATCGGCCGTCAACCCCAGCCCGCGCTGCAGCAGATCGTACGCTTCGCAAATCAGCTGCATGTCGCCGTATTCGATGCCATTGTGAACCATTTTCACAAAGTGGCCGGCGCCCTCTTCGCCCACCCAGTCGCAGCACGGCGTGCCGTCGTCCACTTTGGCCGCAATGGCCTGAAAAATCGGCTTCACGTGCGGCCACGCCGCCGGATTGCCGCCGGGCATGATCGACGGGCCGTGGCGCGCGCCCTCTTCGCCGCCCGAAACCCCTGTGCCGATAAACAAAATGCCCTTTTCCGCCAGCGCCTTGGTCCGCCGGGTCGAGTCGGAAAAAAGCGAATTCCCGCCATCGATGAGGATGTCGCCGGCTTCGAGATGCGGCGCCACCTGGCCGATCATCTGGTCCACGGTCTCGCCCGCTTTCACCATCAGCATCACACGCCGGGGCTTTTTCAGCCGCCTCGTCAATTCCTCGATCGAGTGCGCCCTCACCACCTGGGTCCCTTTGGCTTCGTTGGCCAGAAAATCGTCAACTTTCGAAACCGTACGATTGAAAACGGCGACTTTGAATCCGTGGTCGTTCATGTTCAGGACAAGATTCTGTCCCATGACGGCAAGGCCGATGAGGCCGATATCGCATATTGGCTCGGGCATATCTTCTCCGAAAAACCGATTCTAGCATCGGCGCAACAGCCCGTCGCTCGTCGCCGGGCGGCCGCACCGCTACCTGATCGCGCAGATCGTCGCCGCCGGGCGCTTGCCTCCCTGCGCAGCGGCGCGTTTGACGGTGGTTTTGACGCTTGGCTTCGACCCGTGACAAGATTTGGCCCTGAGACTTCGATGGGGGTCCTTGCCCTCTGGCCTGCGCAACAGACTGCACCCGCGCCGCAAGTCCCGAGCCGGAGGTAATGTTAGCGGGAAAGTTACTCCCGCGCTGCGGAACCAGCTGCCGCGACGGCCTGTGGCGAGGGAGCTTTTCCACTGCTCGGAACCGGAGCTCTGCGCGGAAAAAGGGGATTAATCCTTTGTTGCAGAGCAAGATAGCCCGTAAGACGGAGTGACAGGCGGGTTCGCTGCGTCGCCCCGCGGCATAATTTTCCTATTGATTTTTGAAGAAAATATCCCTAAAATGAAACTAAAGTTTCCTCAGGGCCCATCGTCCCCCCGAGTGCGCGGCAGAGGAAAGTAGAGAAAATCCATCCTTCTTCTAAGGACAGACAATCAATGGCAAAGCGTCGTGGAAATCCGAATTGGGGCAAGCCGGAGCCCATCGGGCCAGTTGTGCCCACAGTTACCTCCTTCGAGCAGATCGTGAAGGAGTTCAAGCTGCCGCCGGATCAGTATATCCGGTCTACCCGCCTTCGCGAGTGGGCGCGGCGGAACAAAAATTCCAAGTACATTCCCGAGGCTCTGCTTGAGGCCTGGGGCTTTGAGATTGAATCGACATTGTAGGACTTCTGCGTCTTGCCAGTGGACTCAAAAGCGCCGCCTTCGTGCGGCGCTTTTGCTGTTTGCGCTCGCCTTTGCTGTTTGGTCATTGGCTGGGCGAGAATAGACACACACGATGCCGCAAGCGCCACGCATCTTCGACCCTCCCTTCACCGACGTCCCCGGCGCACTCGCCGAGATTCGCGCTGGCCGCATGGTGGTGGTGGTCGACGACGAGGACCGCGAAAACGAGGGCGACCTGACGCTCGCCGCCGAGCACGTCACCCCCGAAGCCATCAATTTTATGGCCCGTTACGGCCGCGGCCTCATCTGCCTGACCCTCACTGAGGAGCGCGCCGATCACCTGCGCCTCTTCCCCATGACCCAGCACAACTCCTCGCGCTTCGGCACGGCCTTTACCGAGACCATCGAGGCCCGCGAAGGCGTCACGACCGGCATCTCGGCCGCCGACCGCGCCCACACCATCCGCGTCGCCATCGATCCCCAGTCCAACTGGTCCGATCTGGCGCGTCCCGGCCACGTCTTTCCCCTGCGCGCACGCCGCGGCGGCGTGCTGGTCCGCGCCGGCCAGACTGAGGCCTCAGTGGACCTGGCGCGGATGGCGGGGCTGAACCCTTCGGGCGTGATCTGTGAAATTATGCGCGACGACGGCGCGATGGCCCGCATCCCCGATCTCATCCTTTTCTGCAAAGAGCATGGCCTGCTCATCCTCACCGTCGCCGAGCTCATCCGCTACCGCCTGCGCAACGAGCGCTACATCGTCCGCGCCGGCGAGCGCCGCATTCACACCCGCTACGGCGAGTTCCGCATGATCGCCTATGAGAGCGAGGTCAACGGCGGCGAAAGCCACGTCGCGCTGGTTCGCGGCGACCTTTGCCCGGACTGCCCCGCGATGCATGGCAGAGCAGCCGGCGAATCGTGGCCCAGCGGGGCTAGCCAGCCCTCTAACGGCCAATCCATGAACGGCCAATCTTCGAATCATCAGCCCGGCGCGCCCGATCCATGCCCGCGCGCCGTTCTGGTCCGCGTCCACACCCGCTGCACCGCCGGCGACGTCTTTGCCGCCGACTGCCGCTGCCGCGAGACCCTCGACCAGTCCATGCGCATGATCGCCGAGGAGGGCTGCGGCGTGATTCTTTACCTCCACAACACCTCGCGCGGCTTCGAGATCGAGCACACGCCCGTCCCGGCCTTCGGTCCCGGCGGCGCCGTCGCCCCAGCCGCCGAGCGCGAAGCCGGCTCCGGCCAACTGCTCCTTCACCAGGAGCTGCGCGCCCGCGAGGGCTCGCAGGCGCGCACCGGCCGCATCCTTCGCGCCATCGGCCTCGGCGGCCAGATTTTGTCCGACCTCGGCATCCAGCGCATCCGCCT
>JASHUH010000027.1 GCA_030040115.1 Acidobacteriaceae bacterium
CATGGCCCGACCTATCCGTCGAGCTTGCCCTACCCGTGGGTCGTCAGCGATGGCGCGATCATCACCCCTGCCGGGACCCAGGTCTACCTCGGCATCCGCGTCCGCGCCAAGGCCATTGCGCTCAACCCCACCGGCAATCACACCGCCGCCGTCCTTACTATGGGTACGTCGCCATCCGATGGCAACGGAGCGGTCGAGGTCTTCGACACCCAAACCGGTAAGGTCCTGCAGAGCTACAGCTTTATGGGAAAGGACTCGAGCGGTAGCGAGACGGGCATCGCCTATACCCCGAACGGCAAGTACCTGTTGTTTAGCCAGGACAGCAGCCACGTCACCATCGCCAACGTGAGTGCGAGCGGCATGCTCTCGGACGACGTTCAGGTCAGCGTACCGGTGGACGGCTCCTCCGTCACCATCCCCTACCCATCAGGTTCGACGACTACGACCGATCAGCTGAATACTGTCACCTGCTATCCGAACAGCCCTCCGGGGACCACGGGCAGCAGTGAAATTCCCTGCGGCGATACCTACTCGTATGGGACCTCATACCCCCTCGGCCTCGCGATCTCGCCCGACGGAAAGACCGCCTACTCCGTTCTGGATGTGAACGATACGCTGGCCAAGATCAGCTTGACCGCCACGACACCGACGGAGGGTGCGCAGATCCGCGTCGGAAACGTCCCGGACAAAATCGTGATCTCGCCGGATGGCAAGACCGCCTATGTCTCCAACAAGGCCGGCCGGATTGCCACCGCCAGCGACTTCCAGGAATACTCCGACGGCACCCCGGTGGTCGCTGCCTATCCGACTGGCTCCGTGTCCACCGGCGCCGGTTCCGTGGTCAATCTGTCCACGTTCACGGTCACCAGCAGCATCGAGACCGGTCTGCACCCGACCGGCATGGCGTTCTACGGAAATTACTTGCTGGTCGCCAATGCCTACAGCGACAGCATCTCCGTGATCGACACAGCCACGAACAGCGTGACGCGGACGATCAACCTTGGACTGCCGATCGCAATCCCCGGCGCATCCACGCAGGCTTATGGCGCGGGGCCGGTCTCGATCGCCGTCGATGCCCCCAACAACATTGCCTACGTCGCGCTTTACAACGCCAACGCAATCGCCGTGGTCGACCTTCGGGTCGATGCGCCTGACGCCGTCCTGGGCATGATCCCGACCGCCTACGCGCCGAGCTCGGTGGTGCTGGACACGGCGGACGATGCGCTGCTCGTCGCCAACGACAAGGGCCTGGGCGCCACGGGCTACGATGTGGCGCCCCCTCCGACTTACACGGCCGAAAACTCCTACGAAACCGATTGGGGCGTGACGGACTTCAACACCCACCAGGACCTGGGCACCGTCAGCATCATTCCCCTTCCAAACGGCTCAACGCTGGCGGCGATGAGCAAGCAGGTCTTTCAGAACAACCACTGGGATCTGACGAAAAACATCGAGGCTGCGTCCGGCGGCCACCCGTGGACCAAGCCGGTCGCCATCCCGGCCAAGATCGGCGATCCGTCGCTGATCCAGCACGTGTTCGTGATCATCCGTGAAAACCGCACCTACGATCAGATGCTGGGCGACGTGGTCGGCGGCAACGGCGATCCTTCGCTGGCAGTCTTCGGCGACGGTTCCGTCGCCCAAGCCGCATACGGCTACGAGGTCACGCCCAACGCGCATGCGCTGGTGCAGCGCTTCCCGCTGTTCGACAACTTCTACGACCCGAGCCGCCAGTCGGCCGACGGTCACAACTGGATTACCCAGGCCATGGCGCCCTACGGCGACGACATCCAGTCGCCGGACTGGGTCCGCGACTATCCCTCCAACGGCGGCGACGCCATCGCCTATCAGAAGAAAGGCCACCTGTGGGATGCGGCGGCCAAGGCAGGCGTCCGGGTGAAGAACTACGGCGAGTACGTGGAGTACAACACGTTCTTGACGCCGGCTGGGAACACTGTCGAGCCAAGCTGGTGGGATTTTTACACCGACACAGTGAACTATGAGACCGGCAAGGAGAAGGAGCTCTATTACTACAACACGGTCTATTCGCACACCCCGCTCCCCAACCTGTACAAGGATACGGTGCAAAACTTCCCGCAGTTCGATCTGGGCATCCCTGACCAGTTCCGCGTCGATATCTGGGAGCAGGATTTCGCCAGAGACGTCGAAAACGGCACGGTGCCCCCGTTGGAATTCCTCTGGATCATGTGCGACCACACCGGCGGGCCGCCAACCGCGGATGCCGAACAGGCCGATAACGACCTTGCCGTGGGGCGCATTGTCGACCTCATCAGCCACAGCAAAGTGTGGTCGT
Organism: Acidobacteriaceae bacterium; assembly: GCA_030040115.1. Lineage (GTDB taxonomy): Bacteria > Acidobacteriota > Terriglobia > Terriglobales > Acidobacteriaceae > Telmatobacter. The sequence continues at coordinate 2,315 of JASHUH010000027.1, forward strand.
CATCGGCGATCTTCGTCGAGGAAGACGACGCCCAGGACGGCGTCGACCACGTGGACGGCCACCGCAGCCCGGGCTATGTCTTCAGTCCCTACGTCAAGCAGCACGTGAACTCCGACGGAACCGGGTCCGGGGTTCTGGAAGACAGCACCTTCTACACGCAGGTCAACTTCACGCGCACCATCGAGCAGGTCCTCGGTATTAAGCCGATGAACCAATTCGACCTCTGGGCTTCGCCGATGAGGGAAATCTTCATCGACAATCCGCCCAAGGCGAACTTCCTGCCGTGGACGCATGTGCCAAACCAGGTCCCGCTGGATCTGGGCGTTTCGCCTACCACGGTTGAAGCCCGGAACATGACCCCTCAGGCCAAGGTTCTACAAGCTGCCTGGCTCAAGGAAAAGGCGGCGATCTTCGCCGGCAAATATCACCTTGCCGACTTTGAAGACCCGAACATCGTCCGCCACTACGACTGGTACGACGCCACCGGATACATGGTGCCGTTCCCCGGCGAGAAAACGGTTCGCCCCCCGAGCGCTTTCAAGAACCATCCACCCGCTCACGCCGACTTGGACGACTAAAACACGTTTTAATTGCCACCACCTCTCCCCGGTTAAACGGGGAGAGGTTTTTTCATCCCGCCTAATTTCCGGGCCGGCATGGACCCGCTGCGCCGTCGGAAGATTTTCTTTGCGCGCGGCGGCGCCGTGTTCTTCGCCCGGAGATCGAAGTAAGCCGAGACACGAAAAGGGGCCGGATCGCCCCGGCTGCCCTTCGCGCGATGCGATGCGGATGCCGCCTTTGCGTTTATGATGATTGCGGCTCGTCCGGGGGAGTGTGCGCGTTGATCGCGGTGGATTGGGGCACCAGCAATTTTCGAGCCTTTCGTCTTACATCAGGCGGCGGTATTCGAGAGCGGCGCTCATCGCAACGAGGCGTTTTGCATGTCGGCAAGGCCGAGTTTGAATCGGTATTGTGCGAAGAGATCGATGACTGGCTTGACGATGGCGAAACGCGTGTCTTGCTCAGCGGCATGGTCGGCAGCCGGCAAGGCTGGGTCGAAGCGCCGTACCTTTCCTGCCCGGTGGCAATCGAGGATCTGGCGCGCTCTGCGGTTCGCATCCCTTTCCGCAGAGCGCATGTGCGATTGATCCCCGGCGTTGCCGGTTCCGATGAAAACGGCGTTCCCGAAGTGATGCGTGGCGAAGAAACGGAAACCGTGGGCATCCTGAACACCTGCGAAAACGAAGGCCTCGTCTGTTTTCCGGGGTCGCATTCCAAGTGGATTCATCTCAAGGAAGCCAAAATATCCAGCTTCCGGACCTACCTTACCGGCGAACTATTCGCCGCCCTACGCAACGGCACCATTCTTGGTCGAACCATGGGAGCTTCGGATGCAGCCCTCGGCGCAGCTTTCGACCGCGGTGTAGCCCGGTCCGCTGAGTCCGGAGGCCTCCTTCATCATCTCTTTGGCGTCCGCACGCTGACCCTGATGCGCCAGATTCAAGAGGATGTTTCCGCATCCTATCTTTCCGGTCTTCTCATCGGCCATGAAATTCGTTGCGCCATGCCGGCGGACGCGGAGGTGCGCCTGGTCGGTTTAACATCGCTTTGTTCGCTGTACGCGCGCGCCATCGAGATCTGCGGTGGCATTTCCCGCATCGAAGAAGATTTTGCCGCCGCGCGCGGCCTCGCCGCCATTGGAGCCAGAATCAAATGGAACTAAGAGCGCTTTTGCGCGCTTGCCCGGTCATAAGCATTCTGAGGGGCATCCGTCCGGATGAGGCGGAATCCATCGGCGCTGCTCTCGAGCGCGCGGGCGTGCGCATCGTAGAAGTTCCGCTCAACTCCCCCGAGCCGTTAAAAAGCATCTCCATTCTGGCGGAAAAGTTCTCTCGCCGGATGCTTGTCGGCGCCGGAACCGTCACCGCGCCGGAGCAGGTTTCCCGCATCGCCTCCGCCGGAGGACGGTTGATCGTCACTCCTCATGCCGACCTTGCTATTCTCCATGCTGCCAAGGACGCTGGCTTGATTGCTATTCCCGGAGCCTTGAGTCCAACTGAGGCATTCTCTCTGCTGGATGCCGGATCCGGCGCCATCAAGTTATTTCCCGCGGAGAATCTCGGCGTAGGCATGTTGCGATCGTTGCGTGTCGTGCTCCCCCCCGATACCACCGTCGTTGCTGTCGGAGGAATCGACGCTCGCAATGCTTTGTCGTGGCTTGAAGCCGGCGCACTCGGCGTGGGGGTCGGGTCGGCAATCTTCAAACCCGGCGACACCGCTTCCCAAGTATGCGCGAACGCGCAAAAACTGGTGTCCTCCTTTGAAACGGTGCGAGAGCGCGCTTAATTGCGGTTCAGCGCAGCCTCGCGATCAAGACTTGGGAAAAGAACCCGGAAATCTCCCTCGCCTGCGCCGGCCCGCGCGAGCAGGAGAAGGATGAACGGTTCCACCGATCCACACCATGGGAACAGGGGTCAGGCGAAACCAGAGATCCTTGTATCCCGCCAGCCTCCGCGACAAGTCGCCGCTCCGTGGGGCTGCATCGACTTAATCGGGGTGGCTGGCGAAATACATCTTCTCTGGTTTCGCTATAGGCGCTGGTTTTGACCGCTGTCTTCGCCGTCAGCTTCGAGCTCAGGCAAGATCGTAGCGGTCAAGGTTCATCACCTTGTTCCATGCGCCCGCAAAATCCCGGACGAACCCCTCCTTCGCGTCGTCGCACGCATAGACTTCCGCAATGGCCCGGAGCTGTGAGTTGGAACCGAAGATAAGGTCCACCCGGGTTCCGGTCCACTTCAGCGCGCCGCTGGTGCGATCGCGCCCCTCGAACTCGCCTTCCGACCTAGAGGCGGGCTGCCAGGCGGTGTTCATATCGATTAGATTGACGAAGAAATCGTTGGTCAGCGTTTCCGGCCGGTGGGTGAAAACCCCGTTTTTGGAATGCCCATAGTTCGCATTCAGCACGCGCAGCCCACCTACCAGAACCGTCATCTCCGGTGCGGTCAGCTTCAGCAACTGCGCCTTGTCCACCAGCAGTTCCTCCGGCGATATGTGGTGACCATTCCGGAAGTAATTCCGGAACCCGTCCGCGGTCGGCTCCAGCACCGCGAACGATTCCACATCGGTCTGCTCTTGCGAGGCATCTGCGCGCCCCGGCGAGAAAGGAACTTTCACCGTGTGGCCAGCTTTTCTCACCGCTTCCTCAACCGCCGCGCACCCACCCAATACGATCAGATCGGCAAGGGAAACCTTCTTGCGTCCCGACTGCGCGCTGTTGAAGTTCTGTTGAATGCCTTTCAGCGTCTCCAGAACCTTCGCCAGCTCCGCCGGCTGATTCACTTCCCAATCCTTTTCGGGCGCCAGGCGAATGCGCGCTCCGTTGGCCCCGCCGCGTTTATCGGAGCCGCGGAAGCTCGCCGCCGATGCCCAGGCAGTCGCCACCAGCTCGGAGATCGACAGTCCGGATGCGAGGACCTTGGCCTTCAAAGCCGCAATGTCTTCGTCTCCGATCAGCTCATGATCCACCCCCGGCACGGGGTCCTGCCACAGTTGCGGCTCTTTGGGAACCAGCGGGCCAAGATAGCGCGAAATCGGCCCCATGTCGCGGTGTGTCAGCTTGAACCACGCCTTGGCGAACGCCTCGGCGAACTCCTGCGGGTGATCGTAGAAGCGCCTCGCGATGGGCTCATAAATCGGGTCCATCCTCAGCGCCAGGTCGGTGGTGAACATGATCGGAGCGTGCCGCTTCGCCGGATCGTGGGCGTCCGGAACCGTCTCCGCCGCGGACGCATCCTTGGGAAACCACTGGTATGCCCCGGCAGGACTCTTCCCCAGCTCCCATTCGTAGCCGAACAGGTTTTCGAAGTAGTTGTTGTCCCACTGAATCGGATTCGTGGTCCACGCTCCCTCCAACCCGCTGCCGATGGTGTGCACACCGTGCCCGTTGCCAAAACTGTTTTTCCAGCCCAGTCCTTGCTCCTCGATCAGGGCGCCTTCGGGCATCTGGCCCACATACTTGTTCGGATCGGCGGCGCCGTGCGCCTTGCCAAAGGTATGACCACCGGCAATCAGCGCCACCGTCTCATAATCGTTCATCGCCATGCGGCGAAACGTCTCCCGTATATCCCGCGCCGCCGCCACCGGATCCGGCTTTCCGTTGGGTCCTTCCGGATTCACATAAATCAGCCCCATCTGCACTGCGCCCAGGGGATTGGCGAGCTCCCGATCCCCGCTGTACCGCTCTTCGCCAAGCCACGTGCCCTCAGACCCCCAGAAAATCTCCTCCTCGGGCTCCCACACGTCTTCGCGCCCGCCGCCATAGCCGAAGGTCTTCAAACCCATCGACTCCAGCGCCACGTTGCCCGCCAGCACCATCAGGTCGCCCCAGGAAATTTTCCGCCCGTACTTCTTCTTGATCGGCCACAGCAACCGCCGCGCCTTGTCCAGGTTCACATTGTCCGGCCAGCTATTGAGAGGCGCAAAGCGCTGCCCGCCTGAGCCCGCCCCGCCGCGGCCGTCGCCGATGCGGTACGTGCCCGCGGCGTGCCACGCCATGCGGAGGAACAGTCCGCCGTACATGCCGAAGTCCGCCGGCCACCAGTCCTGGCTGTCCGTCAGCACC